>JANOFW010000135.1:0-23675 GCA_031413835.1 Planctomycetia bacterium | reverse complement strand
CGCGTGACCGCCGATGACCACGGCGAGGCCGAGCTCGAGCTGCGCAGCAGCGACGGCCAGCGCCTGCCCTTCAACGTCGCCGATGTCGCGGACCTGGCCGACTTCAGGGTCGAGGTGCGTGATGCCGCTACGGGCTTGGTGATCCTGGAGGGCGAGGTGCCGGCGCTCGGCAGCCTGCCGGACTGCGGCGAACACGCCCCGGACCACGCTTCGGACGATGCCTCGGACGATGATTCGGACGACGCCTCGGACGACGCCTCGGATGACGATTCGGACGACGACGACACGTCGGGCGAGGCGCGCTTGGTGAACCAGGGCCTCGTGAGCGGCACGGGCGAAGTCGAGCTGCGCAGCCGCCCTGAGCGCGGCGAGGAGCAGATCGAGATCCAGGTCCACGGCACGGACGCCGTCGGCCTGCTCGAAGCCTGGCTCGAGGATCCCGCCAACCCCGGCACGCTGGTGCTGGTGGGCGTCCTCTCCCCCAACGACGACGGCCTCGAGTTCGAACGCGACACGGAGGACGGCGACCTGCTGCCCTTCGGCGTCGCCAGCGTTTCCGACCTCGTCGGCCTGGCCGTCGAGGTGCGCCGCGCCTCCGACGGCGCGGTCCTCTTCGCCGGGATCACGCCGCCCGTGCGGCTGGACTGACCCACCACCCCCGATCCCACGGTCCCTCCCGGCGTCCTCGCGGGGCGGTGCTTCGAAAGAGGCGCCGCCCCGCCTCTCGTTTCGGGCGGCAGGTCAGCGCGCTAAATGACCGGCCGTCATTCTGGGACACCACGGGCGGCGCGCTGGGCCGGGGGCGCTCGGGCTTGTGGCTCACGAGCGGGAGGGCGCGGTCCACGGGCGCTTGGACGTCGGCCACACGCCGGCTACTCCCCGAGCCCGTGCTTGGCGCGCAGCGCCTTGTAGGCCTCGCCAAGCAGCGCCTCGTGCGTGTCCTCGTCCTCGAACAGCAGCTGGGCCTCGATCTCCTGGGCGACGCAGGCCTCGAAAGCGCGCATGGCCGCCTCGGCATGGCCGAGCCGGGCGTGGACGATCAACAGCAGGCGCGCATCGTCTCGAGTGACGTAGCGCATGCGCGCCACGGGCAGCGCCTCCGCCGCGCGGTCCAAGCGCACGAGCGCGCGCACCTTGAGCTCCATGGGCCAATAGCCCAGCACGGTGACCAGGGCCTCGTGCGCTCCTTCGGGCAGGGGCTCGGGAATGACCAGAGCCTCGAGGGCCGTCAACAAGCCAGGCATGTCACCTCGCAGCCAGGCCAGCTCGGCGTCGTAGTAGGCGAGGTCCGGTCCAACCCCACCCACCTCGTGCGCCCGACGCATGAGCCGTTCGAGCTCCTCGGGCTTGCGCCCGCGAGCCAGCTCGTAGGCCAGCCCGGAGAAGACCCAGGCGCGGTCCACGGGCGAGGCGGCGTCGAACGACGCCAGCACGTCGGCGAGCAGCCTCTCAGGCGGTGTCTCCTCGGCGTGCCAGGGCAGGCGCACCAGCAGAGCACGCAGCGGCTCACGCGCTTGCTCCTCGAGCGTTCCTGCGAGCGCGTCACGCAGCACCTCGAGCGCGCCCTCCCGCTCGCCGCGGGCCAGCCGCAGCGCCGCAGCGTAGGTGCGACCGAAGGCGTGGGCTGGAGCGCGATGCGCGAACGCCTCGGTGAGGACGGCCAGAGTCTCGACGTCGGCGTCCTCGGCGCTCCACACCGACGCTGCCTCGTCCGCCGCGTCGCCCAGGTCGCCCGCCGCCAGAAGGATCGGCAGCGCTTCGGCCTTGCGCCCCTCCGGCAGGAGCCTGAGCGTCGGACCCGCAAAATTGCCCCAGCGCGGGGCCACACCGAAGCCGCGCCGGCTCGCCGCCAGAGCCTCCTCGCGCCGCCCGGCCTCCTCGTGCAAGCGCACGAGCAAGTGTAGGCCGAGGGGCTCGTCGCCCACCTCGGAGAGGTAGGTCTCGAGCGCTACCAGCGCCTCGACGGGCTGCTCGAGAGCCTCATGTGCGCGCGCCAGCAGCCAGTGACACCACGCGCACTCCGGATCGGCGGCCAGCGAGGCCCGCGCGGCTTCGAGCGCCTGCGCCGGCTGCTCACGCTCGAGCTCGCCTCGGGCCAGCAGGCGCTGACGATAGCCCTCCAGCACGGGACCCAGGGGCGGCTCGGACGTGCGTCGCAGTTGCGCCACCGCCTCGTCGTAGCGCTCCTCGTCCAGGTCCGTCTCGGCCTTGGTGAGCAGAGTGAAGGCCCGCTGGAAGGCCCGTGCGCCTGGCCACGTCGCATCCCCACCGCGCTGCAGCACCAGCATCGAGTCACGCAGGCCGGCGTCCAGGAACTCGCTGTCTGCCAGCCGCCACAGCTTGTCCTCCGAACGCTGCACAAGCCAGGCGCGCAGGATCCAGAAGTCATCTGAGCCCTCGAGCAGCGCCACGACGATCCCCGAGGTGCCGGCGGCGTCCGGCTTCCACGACAGCAGGCGCACCGAGGTGAACGCGGGCATGACCTGGTCGCGGCGCTGCTGGTGGATCTCAAGACCCAGCACGATGGAGACTGCCAGCAGGCTGCGGGTGCTGGGCTGGCCCGTCCCGCCCAGGGCGCGATGTGCGCGACGGGCCGCGGCCATCCCGTCGTAAAGCTCCGACATCTGGCCGGCTCCGTCGCCGAAGAAGGCCCGCACCCGTTCGAACAGCTCGCGCACGCCGGAGGGCGCCGCGGCCTCCTCGGCCCCCGCGCGCCCCACACCCAGCAGCACAACCAGCAGGGTGACCAGCAGGGCAGGCAGCGTGGCCAGGGCACGCATCAGTGCGCGTCCGCCCAGGAGTCGCCCACCCCGACGTCTACGACCAGGGGCACGGCCAGGGTGGCGGCGCCGGACATCTCCTGCTTGGCCAGGGCCGTGAGACGCTCGACCTCCTCGGGCGGGGCCTCGAAGACCAATTCGTCGTGGACCTGGAGCAGCATGCGCGCCTGCCAGCGTTCGTCGAGGAGCCGGCGGTCGATGCGGATCATGGCCAGCTTGATGACGTCGGCGGCCGTGCCCTGGAGCGGGGTGTTCATGGCCACGTTCTCGGCCTGCGCGCGCACGCGTGGGTCGCTGTCGCTGAGCTCGGGCAGGTAGCGCCGGCGGCCCAGCAGCGTGCTCACGTAGCCGATCGTGCGCGCCGCCTCCACGGTGCCGTCGAGCCAGGCGCGCACGCCGGGGTAGGTCTCGAAGTAGGTGTCGATGAAGCGCCGGGCCTCGTCCATGGTCACCTTGGTCTCGCGCGCCAGGCGCTGCGGGCCCATGCCGTAGATCACGCCGAAGTTGACCGCCTTGGCGCGGCTGCGCAGGGTCGGCGTCACCTGGGCCAGCGGCACCTTGAAGATGCGCGCGGCGGTGGAGCGGTGCACGTCCTCCCCGGCACGGAAAGCCTCCATCAGCCCCTCGTCGCGCGAGAAGTGGGCCAGCAGGCGCAGCTCGATCTGGCTGTAGTCGGCCGAGAGCAGCTTCCAGCCCGGCTCGGGCACGAAGGCCCGGCGGATGCCACGGCCCTCCTCGGTGCGCACCGGGATGTTCTGCAGGTTGGGGTCGCTGCTCGAGAGCCGCCCCGTGGCCGCGCCCGTGGGGTGGAAGGTGGTGTGGATGCGGCCGGTGCGCGGGTTGACGGCCTCGGGCAGCACGTCCACGTAGGTGTTCTTGAGCTTGGTCACGCTGCGGTAGGTCAGGATCAGGCCGGGCAGCTCGTGGTGCTCGCGCAGCTCCTCGAGCGTCTCTTCGTCGGTGGCGTAGCCCGTGCCGCCCATGGTGCGCCGCGGCTTCTTGCGGCCCGCCTTCTCGTGCAGCGCCAAGGTGTCGAACAGCAGCACGCCCAGGGCCGGGTTGCTGCGCACGTTGAGCTCCGGCGTGCCGGCGGCGGCGGCGATGCGCCGGATGCCGGCCTCGGCCTCGGCCGCCCGCCGGCCCAGGTCGGCCGAGAGAGCCTTCAAGCTCGCCACGTCCACGCGGATGCCTTGGGCCTCCATGCGCGTGAGCACCGGGATCATCGGCATCTCGGCGTCCCGGAAGAGCGTGGCCACCCCGCGCTCGATCAGCTCGGGCTCGATCAAGTTCTTCAAGCGCAACGTGACGTCGGCGTCCTCGCAGGCGTAGCGCGCCACCTTCTCGACCGGAACCTCGCGCATCGTGATCTGCGACTTGCCGGTGCCGATCAGGTCGCTGGTGGGGATCTTGGTGATGCCCAGGCGGCGCAGGGCCATGGCGTCGAGGTTGTGGGTGCGGCTGCTGGGATCGGCGCAGAAGTCGGCCACCATGGTGTCGAAGGCCACGCCCTCCACGTTCACGCCGTGGCAGCGCAGGATGTGCAGGTCGTACTTCATGTTCTGGCCGGCCTTCTCGATGCGCGCGTCCTCGAGCGGCCCGCGCAGCACGTCGAGCACGGCCTCGGTGTCGCCGCTGCGCGGCCCCTCGGCGAACAGGCTGCCCTCCACCGCGCGCCGCTCGGCCCCGCCGCCGAACATGGGCGGGTCGAGGTTCACGGGCACGTACCAGGCCTCGCGCTCCTTCCAGGCGAAGGAGAGCCCCACCAGCTCGGCGCGCTGCGGATCGAGCCCCGTGGTCTCGGTGTCGAGCACGAAGCCGCCCTTGCCGCGCGTGGCCGCGAGGTCCTTGGCGAGCTTCTTGACCTTCGCGGCGCTGTCGGCCGTGTGGTAGGTGAACGAGCCCAGCCCCTCGCCCGGCGTCTGCAGCGCCTCGAGGCGCCCGCCGAACTCGAGCTCTGTGTAGAGGGTCTTGAGCGCGGCCACGTCGGAAGGGCCGCGCGTGAAGGGGCGCGAGGGCAGGGGCACGTCGGTATGGATCGTCACCAGCCGCTGCGAGAGCCGCGCCAGCTCGACGTTGGCTTTCAGGCTCTCGCGCAGCTTGGCCTGCGGCACCTCGTCGGCGCGGCGCAGCACCTCCTCGAGGCTGCCGAAGGTCGCGATCAGGCGCGCAGCGGTCTTCTCGCCCACGCCGGGCACGCCCGGGACGTTGTCGCTGCTGTCGCCCATCAGGCCCAGCAGGTCCACGATGCGCTCCGGGGGCACGCCGAACTTCTCGCGCGCCTCCGCGGGCCCCACCAGCTCGATGCCGTCGGCGCCGGGCTTCATCACGTTGTAGAGCCGGACGTGCTCGTCCACGAGCTGCAGCATGTCCTTGTCGCCCGAGACGATCCAGACGTCCTTGCCCTGGGCCGCGGCGCGCTTGGCGAGCGTGCCGATGATGTCGTCGGCCTCGTAGCCCGCCACCCGCAGGAAGGGGATGCCCTGGCCCTCGACGGCGCGCCGGATCCACTCCAGCTGCGGCACCATCTCCTCGGGCATCTTCTCGCGGGTGGCCTTGTAGTCAGGGTAGGCCTCGTGGCGGAAGGTGCGCTCCGGACCGTCGAAGGTCACCACCAGCTCCTCGGGCTTCTCGGTGTCGAGCACGCGGTCGAGCGCCGCGAGGAACCCGAACACGGCCCCCGTGGGCGCGCCCGTGGCCGTCGTGAGGCGATGCTCGCCGGGCCCGCCGCTGCGGCGCATCAACATCGCGAAGTGCGCGCGGTAGGCCAGGGCCATCCCGTCGAGCAGGAAGACGCGCGGACGGTCGGACTTGGTGAGCGGCTCGGCCATGGGCGCACGATTCTGCGCGCCCCCGCCGACCCTGTCCATGAGAGAGGTCGCCCGCCTACACTCGCGCCGTGAACCTCCCGGTCGGCGCCCCCCCCGAAAACTACGTCGCCCGCGACCGCGCCCGACGCTTCGCCTTCTTGCTGGCGCAGGCGGCGCAGGAGCGACGCCTGGCCTACCAGGGCGAGCGCATCGGCATGACCTCGCTCAAGAACGAGGCCCTGGTGCTGCTGGCGACGCTGGTCAAGGAAGCCGAGGCCAGCGTGGCCGATGTGCTGGCGTTCCGGCTCCGGGACCGCGAACGCGGCTACATGGACATCCCCTTCGTGGTCCTGACCGAGGGCCTGCTCGAGCGCGCGCGCCTGGCCTTGAGGCTCGAGCGCGGGCTTGCGGCGCGCTCGATCACCGAGGCGGCGGCCCAGCCCGCGGTCCTCGACCTGCTCGACGACTCCCTGCGCAGGATCGACGGCTTCTGTGCCACCTACGACGAGAAGCGCCCGCTGCCCGCGCCGCGGACTGTGGACCTGGCCCGGCTGCTCACGCGCGTGGAGCGCGACGCCGTGCTCGAGCGCACGCTGCGCCCCGCCCCCACGCCCCTCTCCGCCTACGACGGGCCGCCGCCCGAGCTGCTGAGCGCCGCCGACGCGCTCGACGACCTGCTGCGCGCAGCGCGCGCCGCGCTGCCGCTCGACCCGGGCCCCTGGCGCGTGCAACGCGGCCGGGGCGGCGAGCCCCTGCGACTGTCCCTGGGGGCCCTGGGGGCCGAGGCCGACGAGCTGCCCCCGCCGCCGCGCCTCGAGCGGGCCGTGCGGGTGCTCCAGCACCTGCACCCCGTGAGCGTCAGCCTGCGGGGGCGCGCGGCGCCGGCAGGCCCCGCTCCGACGGGGCCTGCGCTCCCGCGACGCACGTGGGGCGCGGGCCCGGGCGCGCCTGCGGACACGCCCCCGCCGCCCCCCCCGGCGCCGACGCCGACCTGGCTCGAGCGGCGCCTGCCCGATCCTGCGGCGGGCGGAACCGAGCTCTCCTCCCTCTCCGGCGCCGGGCACGAGGCGCGCCTCTCGCCCGCCGCCGAGAAGGCCGTGCGCGCGCTTCTCGCCGCGCCCGCGATGCCCGAGCAGGGCGCGCCCCCGCCGCAGCGCACGATCGCCCTGCTCGGGCTGCTGAGGGCCTTCGACGGCGAGCTTGTGCGCGTGCTGCCGCCGCGCCTCGCGCAACGCGACCTGTGGGCCGCGGCGCGCGAGCTGCCGCGTGAGGACTCGCGCAAGGCGCAGGTGCGCCACGACGTGCGCGCTTCCCTCGAGGCCGCCTTCCCGGGCCTGCCGCTCTCGCGGCTCGAGGATCTCGTGTCCGACGTCGCCTCCGGCAAGGCCGGGCGCAAGCGCGCCACGACGCTCGACGCCGCCCTGCTGCTGGCCCTCTTCGCCCGCCCCTACGTGGTGGGCGGCTTCAAGGCCGTGCCCGCGCTCGGCGTGGCGCCCTGGGCCGAGGCCGACGTCGGCGCCGCGGTCGCTGAGCTGCTCGAGGTCTTCGCCGTGCGCAAGGCGCTCGACGCGGGCCAGGCCGTCGAGGCCGCCGCCATGGGCCGCATGGAGCGCGCGCTCGTGGCCCTGCTAGGTCGGCTGGGCCGCCTCGCCTAGACGCCCGGCAGGTCCTTCTCGGTGCGAGCGATCTTGCCCACGAGGCCGTAGGCGACGGCCTCCTCGGCCGCCATCCAGAAGTCGCGGTGCATGTCCTTCTCGATCTTCGCGAGCGGCTGGCCGGTTTCCTGGGCGAAGAGCTCGTTGGCCTTCTTGCGCACGCGCAGGATCTCCTTGGCGCCGATGGCGATGTCGGAGGCCGTGCCGCGCACCCCCACGCTGGGCTGGTGGAGCATCACGCGGGCGTGGGGCAGGATGAAGCGGCGCTCCTTGGGCGCGGCCACGATCACGATCGTGGCCGCGCTGGCGGCCAGGCCGGTGCAGATCGTCAGCACGGGAGCCGCGACGAAGCGCGCCATGTCGAAGATCGCGAAGCCGTCGTCGGCCAGGCCGCCGGGGCTGTTGATCAGCAGGCGGATGGGCTTGGTCTTGCTCAGCTGGTCGAGCAGCACCAGCTGGCGGATGACGTCGCGCGTGAGCTTGGGCTCGATCGGCCCGAACAAAAGGATCGTGCGCGCCTCGAGCAGGTAGCGCTCGGCGTTCTGGCGCTTCTTGGGGGCGTCCGTCTCGGCGCGCATGTCGAACCTCCGGGGCCGAGCCACCCTAGCGCCCCCCCGGCCCCCCGTCCCCGTTTGGCGGGCGCGGCGGGCGGCGCGGCTCGGACGTCTCGTGGTCCCGGGGTCCGGCGTCGCCGACGCGGATCCCCACGAACTTTCGCCGGGCCTGCATCCGCCCTTCACGGCCGCCCGCTCCAATCCGGCTGACCTCCGGCTGGACCGCGATCGATGGTCGATCGAGCCACCGGAGGCTGGATCGCACCCCACGCTCGGAGACGACATGCTGCAGAACCGCTCCTCCCCCGCCCGTCGCGCCACGCGCGTCGGGCTCACGATGCTGCTGCTCGGCGCAGCCGCCACCGCGGCCAGCGCCCTCTCGTTCACCACCGTCGAGCCCGCGCAGGTCACCGGCCTGGACGGCTGGACCGTCAAGCCCCTGTTCACCGTGGGCGAGACGGTCGACGGCTACACGCCCCCGGGCATCCTCGATGGCCTGGGCGCCCAGAAACTCAACGGCAAGGTGGTCCGCGTCTACGCCAACCACGAGCTGGGCAACAGCGTCGGCACCACCTACAGCCTGGCCAACGGGCTGCAGCTCAAGGGCGCCCGCATCAGCTTCTTCGACATCGACCGCCAGAGCCGCGAGCTGTGCGACGCCGGCCTGGCCTACGACACGGTCTACGACCGCTACGGCAACGTGGTGATCGCGGCCCCGCAGATCAACGAGACCGCCAGCACGATCAACGGCTTCGCCCGCTTCTGCTCCAGCTCGTTCTACGACAAGGGCGACTACGGCTTCGCCGACGACATCTACATCACGGGCGAGGAGAACGCCAACGGCTCGCAGTGGGCCCTCGACGTCAAGGGCCGCGCGATCTGGGCCTGCCCGATGCTCGGCCGCGGCGGCTGGGAGAACGTGAGCGCGATCGAGACCGGCTGCAAGGACACCGTCGCCCTGCTCATGGGCGACGACACGGTCTCGGCGCCGCTTTACCTGTACGTGGGCCGCAAGCTCAAGGGCGGGAGCTTCCTCGAGCGTAACGGCCTTGCCCAGGGCCAGCTCTACGTGTGGGCGGCCGACAACGGCGACCTGACGCCCGAGGACTTCAACGGGACGGGCGCCTCGCGGGCCGGCCGCTTCCTGCCCCTCGACGTGCGCGACCTCGCCCAGGCCGGGATGCCGGGCTACGACGCGCAGGGCTACCTCAACGATGCGACTCTGCGCGCCGAGGCCGTGGCCCTGGGGGCGTTCAGCTTCTCGCGTCCCGAGGACATCCACACCAACCCGCGCTGCGGCACGCAGGCCGTGTTCGCCTCGACGGGTCGCGGCAGCGTCTATCCCTCCGACGACTGGGGCACGATCTACGTCATCGACGTGGACTGGAAGCGCTGCCGGAAGTGCCGCAGGGGCAGCGACCTGCCCGAGGAGGTCCCGACGAGCCTCGAGATCCTGCACAACGCGGGCGACCTGGCCATCCCGGACGCCGGCATCCGCAGCCCGGACAACCTCGTATGGGCCTTCGACGGCCAGGTCTACGTCCAAGAGGACAAGAGCACCCAGCTCAACGTCTTCGGTGGCGTGACGGGCCGCGAGGCCTCGATCTGGCAGCTCGACCCCGACGACGGCTCCTTCACGCGCATCGGCGAGATCGACCGCTCGGCCGTGGTGCCCGCGGGGAGCACGGACGCCGCGCCCCTCGACATCGGCAACTGGGAGACCTCCGGCATCATCGACGTCACGCACCTCTTCCCCACCCCCAAGGGCGAGCGTCTGCTGCTGGCCGACACCCAGGCCCACAGCGTGCGCGACGGCCTGATCGGCGGCAGCAGCAACCTGGTCGAGGGTGGGCAGCTGTTCCTGCTCAGCAAGAAGCGCAGCTCGCGCTGCGACGACTGACCCCGAGGCACGCGGCGAGACCTGAAGCACCCGAGAGGGCGGCCCGCAAGGGCCGCCCTCTCATCGTTCCGGCCCGCCCTCGCGCCCCACAGGCCGTGTCAGGGCGGCGGGAGGCCCAGGGCCTTGGCCAGGGCGGTGTGGGCGCGGTTGAGGCGGCTCTTCACGGTGCCCAGCGAGAGGTCGAGCACCTCGGCCAGCTGGTCGTAGGAGAGGCCCTCGATGTAGCGCAGCACGGCGATGGCGCGCAGCTTGGGCGAGAGCGCCGCCAGCGCGGCGCGGACACGGGGGGCGTCCGGCGAGGTCTCGACGGGTTCGGGCGCGTCGGCGCGTTGGCCCGAGGGCGAGCGCGCGCCCTCGAGCAGGTCGTCGGGCACGGCGCCCAGGCGCGCGGCGGGCCGCCTGTTCTCGTAGCGCTTGCGGTCGATGGCGCCGTTGACGGTGATGCGGTAGAGCCACGAGGACAGCGACGACTCGCCGCGGAAGCTCGCGATGCGGGCCGTGAGGTTGATGAACACGTCCTGCACCACGTCCTGGGCGGCGGACCAGTCCCCGGCCACGCGCCAGGCCACGTTGACGAGCGCCTCGGCGTGGCGCTCGTAGAGGGCGGCCAGCGCCCGCCGCCGGCGGGCGGGATCGGCGGCCGTGAGAGCCCGGACCAGCTCGCGATCCGGGTCGCTCTCCATGCCGCGGACGCACCCTCCACGCCGGGCGAGAGGCCCGCCATGATCCGCCGGGCGCCTGCCGCCGGGTACGTCACGCTCACGACCTGCCCGGGCCGATGCTAGCAAGAGGCGAAGGCCGGGACGGTAGGCTGGCTCCATGAGCGCCTCCCCCGCTGAGCGAGCCGTCGGCGCCTGGGTCCTGGCGGCCGGCCCTGGGGCACCCGGGGCCGAAGCCGTGTTCGAGCGGCTCGTTGGACAGGCTGGGCGCGTGCTCCTGACCGGCGAAGGGCTCGCCTGGCTCGCACGGCCCGACGCGCTGGAGCGGTTGCGGGGCGCGCGGGCCGACCTCGCCCTGTGCAGCGCCAGCGCGCGCGCGCAGGGACTGAGCGCCGCCGCCACGCCGGAGGGCGTGCGTTGGTCGAGCGTCGCCACCTGGATGGCCGAGCTCTCCGGGCGCCCCTTCGGCTGGCTCGCTCCGTGAGCGGAGCCGACGTCCTGGCCCTCTGGTTGGCCGATGGGCCCGACACGCGTGGGCGCCACGAGGCGCTGCGCGCGCTCGTCGCCGCACGGGCGGTGGGGCGCAGCGCGGCGCTGCTCGACCTGCGCTCCGCGGAGGGCTCGCCGGCACCGGACCTCACGGACGACGAACAACGCCTGCTCGAGGCCCTCCACGCGGAGGGTGTCGAGGCGAGTCGGCCTTCGGCCCCGCAGCTGCGCGCGGCGCTGGAGTCCGCGCGCGCGTTGGTGGTCGTGGCGGACCCGCAGCGGCTGGCCACGCCCGGCCTGCTCGTGATCGACGCGACGTGGCTGCGAACGACCCAGGACGAGGCGCTGCTGCCGGCCCTCTGCCGAGCCGGACAGCTCGTCCGCGGCTGAACCGCGAGCGGGCGCCGCCGCGCAGAATCCGCGGACCAGGAAAAAAGAAACCCCGGCGAGCGAACTCGCCGGGGCCTGTCCAAGCCGGGGGGACTTGTGAGATTAGGGATGTGGTGGAAGGTTTGCTTGCAGGGCAATCCCCGACCTGAACGGAGCCCTTGTGAGACCCCACCGACTTTCGTCGGCCCCCTCCTATCGAGCCCGACCCGCGCCCACCCGCATGGCTTTGGCGCCAAAGTGGGCCCGTTCCGCGTCCAAGTTCTTGGACACCTTGCGTCGCATGGCTTGCGCCCATCAAGTGGGCCTGGGACAGCCACTTAGGGCGTAGGGCCACCCACGCAGGCGGGGTCCTCTACGCCGGCCTCGGCGAAGCCCCGGGCCCGCAAGAGGCACGCGTCGCAGCGTCCGCAGGCGCGCGGGCCTCGGGGCCCTGGGGCCGGGTCGTAGCACGAGAGCGTGAGCCCCCAGGGCACGCCCAACGCGGCCCCCCGCCGAACGATGTCGGCCTTGGCGTCGCCGATCAGCGGGGCCAGCACGTCGATCCTGCGGCCCTCGGCGCCCCGCCGAGTCCCCTCGCGCGCGACCCGGCGCATGGCCTCGAGGAACCCCGGGCGGCAGTCCGGATACCCCGAGCAGTCCAGCGCGTTGATGCCGATGACCACCGCCTCGGCCTCGAGCACGTCGGCCGCCGCCAGGCCCAGGCCCAGCAGCACCGTGTTGCGCGCGGGCACGTAGGTGACCGGGATGCCGACGCCGATCTCGGCGGCCGTCCGATCCTTGGGCACGGCGAGGTCGGCGGTGAGCGCGCTACCGCCTAGCGCGGCAAGGTCCACGCGCACCACGCGGAACGACGCCAGCGCCAGCGCCTTCGCCACCGCCCCCGCGGCCTCAAGCTCCGCCTTGTGTCGCTGGCCGTAGTCCACGGCTAGAGCGTGAACCTCGTAGCCCTCCGCCTTGACCAAGGCGGCGGCGGTCGCCGAATCGAGCCCGCCGGAGAGGAGCACCACGGCCTTGCGCACACGAGGACCGTACTCGCACGCGCCTTCCCAATCAATCCCGACGCCCCAGGCGGCAGCGCCGCCTGGGGCGTCGATCCTAGGAATCGGAGTCTCGGATGGGCTGCTCCGCAGCCCACCGGGACGACAGATTCCTAGGAGCCCACGTTCTCGAAGGCGAAGGTGCGGGCCTCCTTCGGCAGATCGACCTTCTTGCCGTCCACCTCGACGTAGGGGTAGATGAAGAAGAGCAGGGCCGGGCCCTGCTGCTTGGGGGCCAGGGTCACGTCGCGGCCCACCGAGAGGCTCACCCGATCGGGGTCGAGGTTGCCGAAGAACCAGGCGGCCTTGGCGGGGTCCTTCTCCAGCAGCTTCTGGGCCTCGGAGACGTCTACCGGGATCCAGTGAGCGCCGTCGTAGAAGTGCGCCCAGCAGTGGTAGCCGCCCGCCAGGCCCTTGGGGTCGCCGGAGAGCGGCACGCCCATGGTGAAGCGCACGGGGATGCCCGCCGCGCGGCCGACGCCGATGAACTTGGCGTGGAAGTCGGTGCAGTTGCCCTTGCCCACGGTGCAGGCGCGGTCGAAGTCGCCCTTGCCCCAGCCCTCGGCGACCTTGTCGTAGGACATCGTGTGCAAAACGTTGTCGTAGATCTTCTGGGCGCGCTCGCGCACCGTGCCGCCCTGCTTCACGCCCAGCTCGGTCGCCAGCGCCGTCGCCTTGCCGTCGAGCGGCACGAGCGTGTCGGGCTGCGTGAAGCGCGGGTGCAGCGGGCCCTGGCCCTGGCCCACGTCGGCGGCGCGCTCGATGACGGCCGACCACGAGAGGCTGACCTCGGCCTTCGGGTTCTCGATCCTGACGTGCGCCATCTTGTTGCCGTACTCGGGCTCGGTCTCGACGGTGTGCGGGACCGAGGCCTCGACCTTCAGTTCGCTCACGGTCTGGAGGTCGTCGGTCTGGGGCACCGGGATCCAGGCCTCTAGCAGCTTGCTGCCGTCGGCCGGGACCGGGATCTTGACCGAGTAGGTGAACTTGAACGTGCGCTTGGAGGGGGCCGCGGGGGCCGCCGGGCCCTCGTCGCTGGAGGCCGCGCGAGCGGCCATGACCAAGGCGGCGGCGGCGATCGCCACGCACCCGATGCACATCGAACGACGCGAGTAGAAAGCCATGGCTTCAGTGTCTCCCACGGAGAGGCGCCCAGGCGACCGGGCGCGGGTTGTGTGAAGGTAGGAGTCTACCCGTTCCCGCAGGCAGGCCTCCCCCGCGCCGCCCCCCCCCGCCCCCCTGCCTCCTCCGGCTTCTGCATGTGAGGAACGGGTGAAGGCGCGCGGCCTCCTCCAGCGCCCCCGTTCCTCACCCCAGGTAGGCCTCGCGCACCTGCGGGTGGTCCTTGAGCTCGGCGGCGGGGCCCTCCAGCACGATGCGCCCCGTCTCCAGCACGTAGGCGCGCTGGGCGACGGCCAGGGCCGCGTTGGCGTTCTGCTCCACCAGCAGGATGGCCGTGCCGTCCTCGCGGTTGATGCGCGCGATCTCGCGGAAGATCTCCTGCACCAGGATGGGCGCGATGCCCAGGCTGGGCTCGTCGAGCAGCAGCAGCCGCGGGCGGCTCATGAGCGCGCGCCCGATGGCCAGCATCTGCTGCTCGCCGCCCGAGAGCGTGCCGCCCGACTGGGCTTCGCGCTCCTGGAGGCGCGGGAAGAGCGCGAAGACCCGTTCGAGCGTGGCGCGCGTCTCGGCCTTGTCGCGTCGTAGGTAGGCGCCCATCTCGAGGTTCTCGCGCACGGAGAGGCGCGTGAAGATGCGCCGACCCTCCGGCGCGTGCGCCACGCCCAGGCCCACGATGCGGTCGGCGGCCAGACCCTGGATCTCGCGGCCCTCGAGCAGGATGCGCCCGGCGCGTGGGGCCACGAGCCCCGAGATGGCGCGCAGCGTGGTGCTCTTGCCGGCCCCGTTGCTGCCCACGAGGGTCACGATCTCGCCCTCGCGCACCTCGAGGCCCACGCCGTGCAGCGCCTGGACGGCGCCGTAGGCCACGTCGAGGGCTTCCACGCGCAGCATCAGGAGGCGCTCCCCAGGTAGGCGGCGACCACCTTCGGGTCGCGGCGGATCTCCTCCGGCGTGCCGTGTGCGATGCGCTCGCCGTGGTCGAGCACGTAGATGCGCTGGCAGATACCCATGACGAAGCGCATGTCGTGCTCGATCAGCAGGATCGTGAGCCCCAGCTCGCCGCGCAGGCGCTCCACCGTGTGCATGAGCTCCTGCTTCTCGGAGGGGTTCATGCCCGCCGCCGGCTCGTCGAGCAGCAGCAGGCGCGGCTCGAGGGCCAGGGCGCGCGCGATCTCGAGCTTCCTCTGCGGGCCGTACGGCAGGTCGCCGGCCCGCAGGCCGGCGTAGCGCTCGAGGTCCAGGCGCGCGAGCAGGTCGTGGGCCTTGGCGGTCACGGCGCGCTCGACGCGCCGATGGCGCGGCGTGCGCAGGAGCCCGTCGATCCAGCCCGCCTCGTCGGCCTCGCGGCACACGGCGCGCACGTTGTCGAGCGCCGTCATGTCCTTCCACAGGCGGATGTTCTGGAAGGTGCGCGCCATGCCAAGGCGTGCCCGCCTCCAGTCCGGCAGCGCGGACACATCTCGGCCCTCCCACCGCACGCAGCCGGCGCTGCACGCATCGGCGCCCGTGATCAGGTTGAAGCACGTCGTCTTGCCGGCGCCGTTGGGCCCGATCAGGCCCACCAGGTCGCCCTCACGCAGCTCCAGGCTCACCTCGCACACGGCCGTGAGGCCGCCGTAGCGCTTGCTGACGGACTCGATGGCGAAGAGGGGCGTGCTCACGCCTGGGCTCCCTTGCGCCGCGCGCGCCACGCGCGCACGAGATCGGGCAGCTCGCGCGGGCCGAAGATGCCGTGCGGACGGAAGATCATCAGCAGCACCAGGATCAGGGCGTAGACCACCGGCCACCAGTCGCGCAACCACATCCCGACGGCCTCGGGCAGGCGCAGGACGCCGAAGGGCAGCGTCTCCTGCCCCTGCAGTTGCAGGACCTGCTCGACGTAGCGCAGCACGAAGGCGGCCAGGATGCAGCCCGTGATGGAGCCCAGCCCTCCCAGCACCACGATCAGCAGGATGCTGACCATCGAGAGGAAGGAGAAGTCGGCGGGCAAGAGCTTGCCCTGGTAGTGGGCGTAGAGCGCGCCGGCCAGCCCCGCCCCGGCCGAGCCCAGCACGAAGGCCATCACCTTGGTGCGCGTGCCCTGGATGCCCAGCAGCCCGGCCGCGATCTCGTCCTGCGCCACGGCCAGGAGCGCCCGGCCGCGCGCCGAGCGCACCAGGTTGCGCAACAGCCAGCCGACCAGCACGACGGCGACCACCAGGATCACAAGCCACAGCACGCGGAAGTCGCCGCGGGTCGCGGGCGTGACGTCCATGAGCACGCGGGGCACGTCGATCCCCGCCGATCCGCCGAAGATCGAGGCTGGCAGGTTCTGGATCGCGATGCGCACGATCTCGGCGAAGCCCAGCGTGGCCACGGCGAGGTAGTCGCCTCTCAGCCGCAGGCACGGCACACCGATGGCCAGCCCCCCCAGCGCGGCGGCGCACATCGCAACGATCGCGCTCACGCCGAAGAGCACGGGCCCGGGCAGCGCCCCCTGCCAGGCGTTCGTGCACCAGGCGGCCATGTAGGCGCCCAGGGCCCAGAGCCCGTGGTGGCCCAGGCTGAACATGCCGCCGTAGCCGTTGATCAGGTTGAGCGAGAGGCCGAGCAGGGCGTAGATGCCGACCATCACCAGCAGATCGGTCCACCACAGCCCCGTGGGGCCGAGCGTCAGGGCGAGCAGGCCGGTGGCGCCCATCAGACCTTCTCCCGCAGCGGCCTGCCCAGCAGGCCCGTGGGCTTCACGAGCAGCACCAGGATGAGGAAGGTGAAAGCCAGCGCGTCCGTCCAGGCGAAGGCCTCCTGCCAGCCCAGCCCCTGGAGCGCCCAGGGCAGCACCGACTCGGCCACGCCCAGCACGAGGCCGCCGATGAGCGCGCCCGGGATCGATCCGATGCCGCCGATCACAGCGGCCACGAAGGCCTTGAGGCCAGGCAGGAAGCCCAGCATCGGCGTCACGACGCCGTAGGTGGCGGCGAGCACCACCCCGCCCAACCCGGCGACCACGGCGCCGATGAAGAAGGTCGCTGCGATCACGCGGTCGATGGGGATGCCCATCAGGCGTGCGGCGTCCAGGTCCTCGGAGACGGCGCGCATGGCGCGTCCCATGCGCGTGCCCAGGACCAGATGGCGCAGCAGGGGCGCGAGCAGCACGAGCAGGATCACCACGAACCAGCGGAAGGCCGAGGCGTCCACGTCCAGCGGCGACGCGAAGGGCTGCGGGTCGGCGCCGAAGAGTCGGATGGCCAGGTTCTGCAGCAGCAACGAGACACCCACGGCCGTGAGCAACGCGGCGATGCGACCCGCCTTGCGCACCGGCCGGTAGGCGAAGCGCTCGATGGCCAACGAGAGCAGTCCCGCGGCCAGCGCGCCGGCCAGCAGCGCCGCGACCGCTGCCAGGGCGCCGTCCCAGGGCGTCGGCAGCCCGAGGGCCTTCCAGGGGATGGACTCCAGCGTGAAGTAGCCCGCGTAGGCCCCGACCATGACCACTTCGCCGTGGGCGAAGTTGATCAGCCGGATGATCCCGTAGACCATCGTGTAGCCCAGCGCGATGAAGGCGTAGATCGCGCCGAGTCCCAGGCCGTTGAGCAGGTAGTCGGAGAACACGGGGCGACCGGCCGGGCGCCGGATCCTAGTTCGGGGACACGGTCTTGAAGTACTCGAAGCCGCCGTCCTTGAGCTTCAAGACCACGGCGGCCTTGAGGGGGGTGCGGTCCTCGTTGTCCAGGCTGATCGAGCCGGTGACTACCTTCACGTCCCTCGTGGAGGCGATGGCCTTGGCCAGCGCGGCCCGGTCACGCGGGTCCGCGCAGCGCTGGATGGCGTCGGCCAGCACGAACATGATGTCGTAGCCCAACGCCGCCATCGCACCCGGCTCCTTCTTGTAGGTCTCGAGGTAGCGCGTGCGGAAGCGCTGCACGGCGGGGTTGGGATCGCTGGCGGCGAAGTGCGAGGTCAAGTAGACGGGGTTGGTCGCGGCTCCCTTGAGCTCGCCCAGCTTGGGGGAGTCGAGGCCGTCGCCGCCGATGACGGGCTTGCCGTCCCACAGGCCGACGGCCTGCTTGAGCATCAGGCCCGCCTGCGTGTAGTAGCCGGCGACCACGATCACTTCGGGCGCGGAGTTGGCCACGTTCTGCACCAGGTTGGTGTAGTCGGTGTCCTTTTCCTCGTAGAACTCGCGCGTCACGCTCCCGCCGCCGGCCTCGAAGGCCTTGCGGAAGTTCTCGGAGAGGCCCACGGCGTAGGGGGCCGACTTGTCTTCGACCACGGTGGCCTTCTTCCAGCCCTGCTCGAGCGCGAACGTGGCCAGGACCGAACCCTGGAACGAGTCGGCGAAGCAGATGCGGCTGCAGTACGGCCCACCCTCGCGCGTGATCTTGTCGTTCGTCGAGGCCGGCGTGATGCCCGGCACGCCCGCCTCGCGGCACTCCTGGAACACCTTGCGCGTGCTGCCCGAGGCCACCGTGCCGAGGATGACGTGGGCGCCGGCCGTGTCGATCAACGACTTGGCGGCGGTGCCGGCCGCCTCGGGCTTGCTCTGCTCGTCGCGGGGGACGAGCTTGATCGGCACCTTCCAGCCCTTCTGGGACTCGATCTCGGCGAAGGCCAGATCGATGCCGTTCTTGGACTCCTCGCCGTAGGTCGCCTGCGCTCCGGTCATGGGCAGCACGATCCCGACGATCAGGTCCCCACTCTGGGGCGTGTCCCCGCCGCAGGCGGCCAGCAGGAGCGCGGCGAACAGGGCGGCGCTCCGCAGGGGGGCGAGGCGGATCATGGGGACGCTCCGGGGGGCCGGGGGGGAACGGGGCGGGCGTACTCTAGCGAACGGGGGCCCTCCGGGAAGCCCCGGGTCCCTGAGGCCCTGCGGGCGCCCCGGCCGACGGATGCCTCACGGGGGCCTGGACCGTATCCTTCCGCCCATGCGACTCCCGGCCCATCCGCTGCTCGCCCGCCTCGCCCTCGCCCCCCTCCTCGCCCTCGGGCTCGCCGGCTGCGACGCCGGCAACCGCGCCGCCCCCGGGAGCGACAACGCCCTGGGCGCGCCGACGGTGACGCTGACCACACCCTACGAGGGCCAGACCGTGGTGCGCTCGCGCTTGGGCGCCCCGGTCCTGGCCATGATCGACGTCACCGGCGTGTTGGGCCGCGGCGCGGGTAGCACGCTGCGCTACCGGCTCGACGCCGGGGAGGCCCAAGGAGAGTGGGTCGCCGTGGCGGACGCCGCGAAGGCCGTGGCCCTGGGCGACCTCAAGGCCAACGACGAGAGCGTGCCGCAGTACACGCTCACCGTCGAGGTGCTCGACAAGACCGGCACCCCCTGGACCCGGGCCGAGACGACCGGGGCGGGCGCTGCCGCGACGACGCGCACGCTCCATCCTCAGGCGACCTGCGTGCGCACCTTCAAGGTCGCCGATTCCTGGCAGTAGGCAGGCGCGGGTCTAGTCGCGTTCGAGGATCGTTTCGACCACCTCGAAGCCCAGCGAGCGCCAGAAGACGAGGGCCCCGGGGTTGGCGGCGGCGGCCTGCAGCCGCACGCTCACCACGCGGCGCTCGTCGAGCATGTCGAGCAGGCGCGCCACGAGCCGGCGCGCGATGCCGCGGCGGCGGCGCGCGGGGGCCACGAAGCACTCGGCGATCTCCGCCTCGCGCTCCTCGCCGGGCAGCCCGCCGAAAGGCAGCAGCCGCGCCGTGGCGAAGCCCACGACCAGGCGCGAGGCCTCCTCGGCCACCAGCAGCAGGCGGTGGGGATCGGCGCTGGCCTGTCCCAGCTGCGCCGCCATCCAGGTGGCGGCCTCGGGGTGACTCTCGAGGCGCGGGTCGAGCCGCGCGTGCTCGGCCATCATGGCCTGCCAGAGCGCGTGCAGGCTGGGCACGTCGCCGCGGCGCGCAGTACGGATCGGGATCCCTTCCACGCTCGGCCTCCCTTCGTGCGCGCCTAGCCTGCGTCCTGGCGGCGCACGAGCACGTGCTGCCAGGGGCGGTAACCCTGGGCCTCGAAACGCGCCAGAGAGGTCGCGTCGCGGGCGGCGACCGCGGCGCGCAGGACCTCGACGCCGCGCGCCGCGAGGCCCTCGGTGAGCACCGCGATCAGCGCGCGTCCCAGGCCCAGCCCGCGAGCCGCGGGATCCACGAAGACCTCGAGGATCTCGCCCACCTGGGTGCGCCGGAAGAGCGGCGGCCAGGTCGAGACCTGACCCATGGCGTAGCCCAGGACTCCCGGCCCGCCCGCCGCACGCTCCGCCGCACCCGCGTGGGCCACCAGCACCAGGCGCTGCTCCTGGTCGATCCAGAACGGCAGCTGCGCCTCGCAGCGCGCGCGCACGTCAGGCGCGATGCCGGGCTTGCCCTCCAGACGCGCACGCTCGCCCAGGAAGCGCACGCGTAGATCGACGATCGCAGGCACGTCGTGACGTCCTGCGGGCCGTACGCGCTCGCGCGCCGGAGTGCCGGAAGGCTCTGCCGAGGTCATGGCGCCCCCTCGCAGATCCTACGACACTGCCGGGCGGGCCCGCGCGCCGAAACCCCCGGCCGCGGCGGGCGCGCTCAGCGGCGCCGCCCAGCGTTGTGCTGGGCGCCGCCCCCGCCACCGCCGCCGTGGCCATGCGAGTGCCCGTGCGAATGCCCGTGCAGGTGCAGCCGGAAACCGGAGGCGTAGGGGCCGGCGCAGGGGGCGCACGAGCCGAACCCAGGACCCGAGGAGAGGAACCCCGAGCCGAAGTAGCCCGAGGAGAAGTACCCCGGGCTGAACCAGACGGACGGCTCAAGGGGCCCGGTCAGGAACGCCGCCGACAAATCGCCCTCGATCCAGCGGCGCAGCTCCCAGGCCCGCGGGTGCTCGGGGTCCAGCACCAGCGCCGCCTGGACCCGATCGAGGGCGATCTCGGGCTGGCCTGCTCCGCGCGCGAGGTCGGCCAGATCGAGCCAGGTAGCGACGAGCAGCCCGCGCAGGCTCTCGAGGCGCGCTCCCAGGTCGGGCGCGGCGGTGGTGGGCAACGCCAGCAGCAGGCGGCGCGCGTCGAGGAGGTCCACGGCGGCGCCGGACAGGAGCGCCTCGCGCTGCGGCGCGGCGAGCGCCGGATCGGCGGCCTGCGTACGCGTTTCGAGCGCGCGCGCCTGCAGCGCCAGCGCGTCGGTCCAGGCGCTCGGGGGCGCGGCGATCCCCGGAGGCGGGGCCCCCTGGGGCCCGAGCGGCTCCGGCGGCGCCTCGACCGGCGCCTCGGCTGCCTGCTGGGGCGCCAGCGCCGCCTCGGCCAGGGCCAGCAGCAGGCGTGCCTTGGCGGCCTCGAGCTCGGGCGCCGTCACCGGCACGCCGGCCTCGAGCAGCGCCCAGGCGCGCTCGCGGGCCGCGAGCGGACGACCGAGACGCAGATCGAGCTCGATCTCCACCAACGCGGCGCCGGCTTGCGCGGCACGCACGGCGCCCAGCACCTCCGTGCTGCCCGCACCCAGGAGCGGGTCGAGCATGGCGGCGCGCTGCGCACGCTCGACGGCCTCGGCGTAGCGCCCGGCCTCCAGGGCCAGGCGCGCGATGCGCAGCTGGCCGGGCGCGTCGTCGGCCGCCAGGCGCGCCGCCAGGATGCGCGCGAGATCGCCGGCATGGATGCTCGCGAAGGGGAAGCTGGCCGTGCCGGTCCCCGCGCCCAGCGAGAGCCGCAGCACCAGCCGCTCGCCCTTGACCTCCAGCGAGTGGGCCTCGTAGGCGGCCCCCGACTTGAGGCGCACGGTCTCGGCCCGCCCCTGCCCCGCGAAGGCGCCGACGAGCACGGCGCAGCCGAGCGCGGCCAGCCAGGCCCGGGGAAGGGACAGGCACAGGGGCACGGCTGCATTCTACGCCGACGGTGCAAGGCACGGCGGCGGCCAGAATCCGCCTCCCCGCAGAATCGCGCCCGATCCGTCGGCTAGACCGATACTGCCGGGATGCCCTTCTCCCCCTTGCCCTCCGTCTTCGAGGATCTGCGCGCCGGGAAGATGGTCATCCTCGTCGACGACCCGGACCGCGAGAACGAGGGCGACCTGATGATGGCCGCCGAGCTGGTGACGGCCGAGCACGTGGCCTTCATGCTGCGGCACACCAGCGGCATCATCTGCGTGCCCATGCTGCACGAGAAGGCCGATGCGCTGCACCTGCCGCTGCAGGTGAGCGCGGGCACGAACTCCTCGCGCTTCGGCACGCAGTTCACGGTCAGCGTCGAAGCCAAGAAGGGCGTGACCACGGGCGTGAGCGCCGCCGACCGCGCGACCACCATCCGCACCCTGGCCCGGCGCGACTGCCAGCCCGACGACCTCGCGCGCCCCGGCCACGTCTACCCCATCCGCGCGGCCGAGGACGGCGTGTTGCGCCGCAGCGGCCAGACCGAAGGCTCCACCGACCTGTGCCGCCTAGCCGGCCTGCAACCCACCAGCGTGATCGCCGAGGTGATGAACCCGGACGGCACGATGGCCCGGCTGCCCCAGCTCGAGGTCTTCGCGCAGCAGCACGGCCTCAAGATCTGCTCCGTGCGCGACGTGATCGAATGGCGCCGACGCACGGAGCGCCTGATCACCCTCCAGGCCCAGGCCGAGATGCCCACGGAGTTCGGCGCCTTCACGCTGCACTGCTACACGGCGCGCGCCGACCCCGAGCCGCACCTGGCCCTCACCCTAGGCCTGCCGCGCCCCAGCGAGGAGCGGCCCAACCCGCCCATCGAGGAGCCGGTCCTCGTGCGCGCGCACAGCGAGTGCCTGACGGGCGACGTCTTCGGCTCGGCGCGCTGCGACTGCGGCGAGCAACTGCACGCCTCCATGGGCCGGATCGCCAAGGTCGGCCGCGGCGTGGTCCTCTACATGCGCCAGGAGGGCCGCGGCATCGGCCTGATCAACAAGATCCGGGCCTACGCGCTGCAGGACGAGCACGGTCTCGACACGGTCGAGGCCAACGAGCGCCTGGGATTCAAGGCCGACCATCGCGACTACGGGGTGGGCGCGCAGATCCTCTACGACCTGGGCGTGCGCCGCATGCGCCTCCTGACGAACAACCCCGTCAAGTACCGGGCGCTCAAGGGTTACGGCCTCGACATCGTGGAGCGCGAGCCGCTCGAGACCGAGCCGACGGCCTCGAACGTGGACTACCTGCGCGCCAAGGTCGAGAAGCTCGGCCACCTGCTCAAGCTGCCTGCTCCCAAGCAGGCCTGAGGGACGGCGGGGAATCTGGCCGGGTGCCCCGGGGCCCGCTGAACACGCAGCGAGGCCCTACTCGTTGAGGTCCAGGTAGGTGTAGCCCTCGATGGCCTCGCGGTACTCGGCCAGGATCTCGTTGGCCCCGGAGCGGGTGAGGTTCTTGGCGCGCATGGCGGCCTTGGCCATGTCCTCGACGGCGTCCACCATCTTCTCCGCGTCGTGGCCGAAGATCTTGAGCACGTCGTCGGCGTTGTCGCCGGGCACCACGCGCGTGATGCGGGCGCCTCCGCCCTTGCTGGCCACGACGTGCGCCTCGTCCACGCGCCCGAAGAGGTTGTGGTAGTCGCCCATCACGTCCTGGTAGGCGCCGATCAGGCAGATGGCCACGTAGTAGGGCTTGTCGGGCGAGAGCGGGTGCAGCTCGAGGCTGTCCTTGACGTCGCGCAGGTCCACGAAGCGGTCCACCTCGCCGTCGCTGTCGCAGGTGACGTCGCAGAGCGTGGCGTGCACGACCGGACGCTCGTCGAGCCGGTGCACCGGCAGGATGGGGAAGAGCTGGTCGAGGGCCCACGAGTCGGGGATGGTCTGGAAGACGCTGAAGTTGGCGATGTACTTCGTGATCAGGCGCTTCTCGAGCTGCTCGAACTCCTCGGGGAGGAAGCGGTCCTCCTTGGCGAACTGCAACGCGCGACGGCCGATGAGGGTGATCATGCGCTCGGTGAGCGCGCGGTCGCGCAGGCTCAGGTAGCCCAGGTCGAAGTGCCCCATGAGCACCTCGCGCTTCTCCTCCGCGTCGTGCCAGTATTCGCGGTGGTTCTTGCGCGACATCGTGCTGTAGATCTCGTAGAGGCCCTTCAAGCCCTCATGCGCGTCGGCGGGCACGATCAGCTCCTCGCCCTCGCCGTTGCTGTTCTGTCCGCTGACCTCGCAGATGAGCAGCGAGTGGTAGGCCACCAGCGCGCGCCCCGACTCGCTCACGAGCGTGGGCACGGGCACGTTCTCGGCCTGGCAGGTCTCCTGCACGAAGTACACGACGTCGTTGGCGTACTCCTGCACCGAGTAGTTCATGGACGCTTCGTAGGAGGTGTTGCTGCCGTCGTAGTCAACGCCGAGGCCCCCGCCCACGTCGAGGTGGTCGAGCGGG
>JANOFW010000134.1:0-12068 GCA_031413835.1 Planctomycetia bacterium | reverse complement strand
GTGGTGTTTGTGTCGGCAACGACGCGGAAGAACCTCGATGAATTGAAAAGGGTGATCTTCGAGGAGGTGAAAGCGAAGCACCTGAGGATCTATCCTAATTATGTGCAGCAGTATTGAGGCCAGAGCCGAAGCACTTGAAGGTCTGGCGATCGGGGTTGACCGTGAAGGAGGGCGTCTTCTCCTCGTGGAACGGGCACAGGGCCTTGAAGGCCCGCCCGGCCTGCTTGAGCTGGACGTAGCGCCCCACGACTTCGGCCACGTCGTGGGCCGAAAGCACGCGATCGATGACGTCCTGGGGGATGAGCCCCATGCTGCTCCTCGCCGTGAGGCGGTCCCGGCCCAGCGCTCAAGTGGCCAGGATCCGAGGGCGGGGGGCGAATGTACCCTCGCCCCCCCCCGCCGTCGTCGCCAGGACACACCATCCCGGTTGAGGGCTGGGGCCTAGGACCCGGGCGTCGGCTGGCTCAGGGCGCGCCACAGGTCCAGCATGCGCTCGGGTGCCAGTTCCTGGGGGCGCTGGGAGGAGCGCACCCCCGCCGTCGCGAGGGCGTGCTCGATCCGAGACGGGGAGGCAGTCGGGTCCACCAGGGCCAGGGAGGAGCCGAGCATCTTGCGTCGGAAGCCGAAGAGCGCCGTGACGAAGGTGGCGAAGGGCTCGTGCTCCGCAGGGTCGAGGGGCGGGGGGCGGCGGGGGCAGAGGTGCAACAGGGCCGAGCGCACCTTCGGCTGGGGCCAGAACACCTCCGGCCCGAAGCGCCGCAAGATCCGGCCCGTGGCCTTGAGCCCGACGTGGATCGAGGGCGCGCCGTACTCCGCATGCGTCGGCGTGGCCAGCAGCTTCTCGGCCACCTCGAGCTGCACCATCACGGTCAGCTCCTCGGGCGGCACGGGCAGGGCCAGCACGCCGAGCAGGATGGGCGTGCCCGCGCCATAGGGCAGGTTGCTCACCAGCAGGCGCCGGCCGCCCGCAGGCGCAGGCGCCGCGAGCGCCTCGATGAACGGCGGGGCGAGCGCGTGTTTGCTCGCCAGCACGTCCTCGGCCACGAAGCGCACGCGCTCCGGCCAGTCGGTGAGGCCCTGCGCCAGACGCTGCAGCTCGGCGTCGATGTCGAAGGTCACCACCTCGGCACCCGTCTCGGCCAGCGCGTAGGTGAGCAGGCCCGGCCCCGTGCCGACCTCGATCACGCGGTCCAAAGCGCGGACACCGGCGTCGCGCACGATCGCGTCCACCGCCTGGGCGTCGGTCAGGAAGCACTGGCCGTGCCCCTTGCGGGGCTTCAAGCCCTCGCGATCGAGCACCGCCCGCAGGGCAGACTTCGTGCGCGGAAACGTCACGCGGCCCTCCGGCCCCATCATCGCCCCGCCCGCCGACCCCCCTGGCGCAGGCGCACCAGTTCGCGCCTCCAGGCGGCGATGTCGTTGCCGTGGCTCGCTCCCGTGTGCTCCTCGAGCACCACCAGGGCCTCGGCCCAGACCGCCGGCTCGCCGCTCTTGACGCCCCACAGCAGCAGCTCGTCGCCCTCGGAGAAGCCCAGGCGGAACAGGGCCAGGGAGGCCGACCAGCGCGTGCGCCCGTCGGCGTCGCGGTAGGCGATCGCCACCAGCCGGGAGCGGGCGGCGACCACGCTCCGCCTGGCGCAGGCGCCCGCGGCGGCCGCTCGCACGCTCGCCCCGGGATGCTCGAGCAGCGCCAGCAGGGCCGGCTCTCCCCCGACGCGCCACAGGCTCTCGGCCGCGGTGACGGCCACGCGCTCGTCGGGGTCCGCCACCAGCTGCTCGAGCCTCGGCAGGGGCGCGGCCTCGATGCGCGGCAGCGCCGCGGCCAGCGCGCTGCGCGCGAGCCAGCTCGCCCAGCCCCCGGGCGCTTCCAGTGCCGCGAGCACCGCCGGCGCGTCACCCAGCCGCCCCACACGCGAGAGCCCCAGGATCGCCGCGGCGCGCACGTGCCAAGCGAGGTCGGTCCCCCCCGGTTCGGTGAGCACCTCCAGCAGCACGGCGCGCGCTGCCTCGCCCCCGGCGTCGGACACGGCCGTGACGGCCGCCGCGCGCACGTTGGGCGAGGCGTGGGCGCGGTAGGCCGCGAGCCGGGGGACCAGCTCCGGCTCGTGCAGCGCGCCCAGCGCCAGCAGCAACGCGGGCAGCACCTCGGCGTCGGCCTCGCGCGTGAGCGCGGCCTCGAGCGGGACGCGCAGGCTGGGTGCCGAGAGGTTCGTAAGCGCCACCGCGACGTGGCGCCTGACGCTTGCCTGGGGATCGGAGAGCGCCGTCACGAGGGCCGCACGCGCGGACGGCTGCTGCGCGCTTTCCTTCACCCCCCCCAGGACGAGCGCGGCGCCGGCGCGCGCCGCCGGATCGCGCGCCTGGGCGAGCACCAGGGCGGCCTGGGCCACCGAGCGCGCCTCCTCGCCCGACAGCCGGCGCGCCGCCAGGAGGCCCAAGGCCAGGAGCAGGACGAGGGCGAGGCGTGCGAGGCGCGGCACCCGTCCAGACTACGCGCCCTAGCGCCCGTGGGCCTGCAGCCAGGAGAGGACCCGCGCGCGCTCCGAGCCGAAGAGTCCGGCGCGCGGGCCGTAGCGGTCCACGTAGGCGGGCCACTCCGCCGCCGAGTATGTGGCAGGATGGATCGGCTCGTGACACTGGGCGCAGCGTGAGGCGTAGATCGAGCCGGCGGCAGGATCGGCGTCGGGGCCCGCCGGCGTCGGCAGGCCGACGCTCTCTCCCGTCGCCGCGGGCTCGCTCACGCCGGTCCGGCCGCGCCGCGCATTCTGCCCAGGATCGGCCGGCACCGACCAGGCGCACGCCGCGAGGAGGCCGCCAAGAAGGACCAGCAGCGCCGCGCACAGGCGGCCCGACAGGAGGTTCATGGCGCGCTCCTAGAAGTAGGTGGACAGCGAGACGGTGAGCTCGTGCGTGTCTGGGCCCACCACCGGCTCAAACCAGGTGTGGTCCACGCGGATCACGGTCGCCTCGGTCAGGCGGTAGTTGAGCGCCACGCCCCAGGACTCGAGGTCGTCGCGGAAGGCCGCGCCGCGCACGCGGTCGTGCAGGTCGGTCTGCATGTAGCGGGCCGCCAGCGTGAAGTGCGAGGTCGGCTCGACCAGGCAGGTGCAGGCCCGCCTCCAGGCGCAGGGCATGAAGTGGTAGGCGGCCTCGACCCACAGCCCGTTGAGGCCCTCGATGGAGCCCACCGGATCCAGGGCGTCGCGCTCGAGGGAGTAGTCGATGTACTCGCCCTTGACCTCGAAGGGCCCCGCGCGCGCCAGCAGGTCCACGGCGAAGCCGCTCAGGTCGTTCTGGCCGGCGTCGTCGTACTGCCCGAAGGTGCCCGAGACACCAGTCTCCAGGCGTGCGAAGCCGGGCACCCGCCAAGCCATGGACGCGCGCCCCCAGACCTGCTTGTTCTCGTTGTTGTCGGCCTCCCAGTCCTGACGCGCGGGCCGGATGCCGGAGCTCGCGCTGAAGGCGTCCTTGACGCCGTTGTTGGCCACGACGTCGTACGAGAAGACATGGCAGCCCAGGGGCACGTCGCCCTCGGCGCCCACGCCCGGCACGCCCCAGCCCGTGGGCACCAGGAAGCGGCCCGTCCAGGGCCGCAGCGTGAAGTCGTGCAGCGGATCGTCGTGGTAGAGGTTCGTGCGCCCGAAGGGCACCAGCAGCGCGCCCGCCTTGGGGCGAAACGCGTCCGAGAGCCGGAACAGGAACTCGGCCTGCTCCACGATCACCTCGCCGTCGAGGGGGCCGCCGATGCCGCCGTGCTCGAACTCGACCTCGCCGTAGAAATCCAGGCAGCGCGTGATCGGCGCATCGAAGGTCAGCACCAGCCGGTGCAGATCGAAGTGCGAGTTGGCGTCGCTGGGCGCCACGTACTCGATCGTGCCGTACCCACCCCAGCGCAGCCCGCGCGACGGCGCCCCCGCAAGCAGATCGCTCTGCGCCTGGGGCCTGGCCGCCACAGAGCCCGCCCCGGGCGGGGGCGGCGCCGCGGGCAAGCCGGCCGGCCCGACGCCGCAGGTCGCGGGCGAGGCCTCCTCCGCCGAGGGGGGCGCGGGGGGCGGCGCAGGCGCCCCCCGCTGCTGGGCCAATTCCGCGCGCAGCCGGGCCAGCTCCGCAGCCTGCTCCTTGAGCATGCGCTCGAGGGCTTCCAGGCGCGCCCCCAGGCCCTCGTCGGCCCGGGCGGGGGTGCCCGCGCCCAGCGTCAGCCCCCCCACCAGAAGCACCGCCGCCACGCCACGTCCGATTGCTCGCATGCCGACCTCCTGGGCCCCAGGCCCGCGAGGCCGTACACATACTGAGAATCATTCTCATAATCAAGAAAGGAAGGGGGCGGCCGGGCCGGACCGCTCGAGGCCCCCCCCGTCTAGAGGAGCGACCCCGTGCTGTCCCCGAAGGCTCGCTCTTGGGGTGCGAAGCGCTTGAGGAGTGAGACGTAGAGGTTCGCCATCGGCGTCTCGCGCGGGAAGCGCTCGTGGCGGCCCATCTTCCAGCCCCCCCCACCGCCGGCGAGCAGCACCGGCAGGTCGTGGTGCGCGTGGGCGTTGCCGTCGGCCAAGGCGCCGGCGTAGAGCACGATCGAACGCTCGAGCAGGCTCTCGCCCTCCTCCTTGGCCGCGGAGAGCCGCTCGAGGAAGCCCGCGAGCTGCTCGGCGTGGAAGCGGTTGATGCGCGCGATCTTGGCCACCTTCGCCGCCTCGCTGCCGTGATGCGAGAGGTCGTGGTGCCCTTCGGGCACGTCGATGAAGCCGTAGGAGATGTTGCTGCCGGCGTTGCCCAGCATGTGGGTCGCGACGCGCGTGCGGTCGGCCTGGAAGGCCAGCACCAGCAGGTCGTAGAGCAGTCGCACGCGCTCGGGGAAGCCGGCGCCGCCCCGCAGCCCCTCGGGCACCGCCACCACGGTCTCGGCCTTGGCGTCCTTGGCCAGCCGCTGCTCCACCTCGCGCACGGCCGTCAGGTACTCGTCGAGCTTCTGCTTGTCGGAGGGCCCCACCTTGCCCAGCAGGCGCTTGACATCCTCGAGGGCCGCGTCCAGCACGCTCTTGCGCTCGGCGGCCGCCCGCGCACGCGCCTCCGCGCTCTGGGCCGCGTCCGGGTCGCCGAAGAGCCTGGCGAAGAGCGCCCGCGGGTCGGTCTCCTTGGGCATGGGCTGGCTGGCACTGCGCCACGAGATGTTGTTGGTGTACGCGCACGAGTAGCCCGAGTCGCACACGCCTCCGGCCCGTCCCGGCTCCAGGCCCACCTCGAGCGAGGGGAACGACGTCGCGCCTCCGACGTGGCCCGCTATCACCTGATCGATGGACACGCCGGCCTTGATGTCGGCGCCGCCGGTCTTGAAGGGATGCGCGCACGTCAAGAACGACGCGCCCTCGCGCGCATGGTCGCCGGGCCCGTCGCCCAGCGCCCGACCGCCGTTGATCGTCAGGCCCGAGAGGACCAGCAGGCTCTTCTTGAAGGCCTTGAGCGGCTCGAGGGTGGGAGAGAAGGCGAGCGCTCCCTCGTTCTTGGGCGTCCAGGATGCCATGTCCTGGCCGTTGGGCGCGAAAACGATCGCCAGCCTAATGGGTCGATCCGCCTTCGCGGGCGCGGCAAACGCCGGGCGCATCGCGTCGAGCCACGGCAACGCGATGGCGGCCGCCCCGCCTCGCAGCAGCATGCGGCGCGAAAGGGCCAGGCGGCGGGGAACGAAGGCCATGCGGTAGTCCAGTCTACTGGCCTGGGCGGCGCTTGCGGAACGCCTCCGAGCGCACGACGGCCAGGATCAGGTCCTCGAGGGTGGGCTTCTCGCGCGGCAGGCCCTCGGCGAGCGCGAAGAGAGCGATCTCGTCGCGCGGCGTGGGCGCACGGCCGAGCGCAAAGGTGAAGAGCTTGCGGGCCAGGCAGCGCAGGAAGGCGTGATCGTCGAGCAGCGCCGTGCGCAGGGTCGCCAGGCCGTCCACGGCGCGCCCGTCGGGTAGCAGACCGCGGGTGTCCACCGGGCGCCCGCCTTCCTCCTCGCGCAGGCGGCCCACCGCGTCGTAGCGCTCGAGGGCGAAGCCCAGCGCGTCCATGCGCGTGTGGCAGGTGGCGCACTCGGGGTTCTGGCGGTGGATCTCGAGCTTCTCGCGCAACGTGGCGGCGCTCGCCGTGGCCGCCGCCTCGTCGAGGCTATCGGCGCCCGGCGGAGGGGGGCGCGGGGGGGCGTCGAGCACGTTCTCGAGCACCCACTTGCCGCGCTTGACCGGCGAGGTGCGAGTGGGGTTGCTGGTGACCGCCAGCACGCCGCCCAGGGCCAGGATCCCGCCGCGGCGCTCGTCGAGGAGCTCCACGCGTCGCAGTTCCTCCCCCTCCACGGCCGGCAGGCCGTAGTGCGCCGCCAGGGCCCCGTTGACGAAGGTGAAGCGGGCCGTCAGGAGCTCGCGCAGGTCGCGCTTCTCACGCAGCACGGCGTCGAAGACCAACTCGGCCTCGCGGCGCAACGGTTCGCGCAGGCGCTCGAAGCCGGGGAAGCGCTGCGGGTCGGGGGCCAGGGCCGAGAGGTTGCGCAGCTCGAGCCACTGCACGGCGAAGTTCTCCGCCAGCGCCTTGGAGCGGGGATCGGCGAGCATGCGCCGCGCCTCGGCCTCCAGTGCTTGAGGGTCAGTGAGCTTGCCGCGCGTCGCCAGCGCCGTGAGCGCCTCGTCGGGCAGGCTGCTCCACAGGAAGTACGAGAGCCGCGTCGCCAGCGTATGGCCATCGAGGTCCTTGGAGGTGCCGCCCGTGCCCGTCGCGGCGCCCGGCTCCAGGCGGAAGAGGAAGTGCGGCGAGACGAGCACGGCCTGCAGCGCCAGCCCGAGGCCCTCCTCGAAGCGCTTGCCGGCCCCCACGGCCCCCTCCACCAGCGTCACGAGGCGCTTGACCTCGTCGCCGCTCGCCGGCCGACGCCAGGCGCGCGAGGCGAGGTCCTTGACGACCGCCGCGGCCCGCACCTTGACGCTGCTCTTGGCGCCGGGGTCCTTGGCCAGCAGCCGCGCGTGCGAGGCCGGGGGCGGCAAGACGTCCACCGGGCCCACGACCTCGAGCCAGTCCACCACCAGGTTGCGGTCGCGCTGGGTGGGATCGGGGCTCTCGGGCCGGTAGTAGTCGTTGGTGAAGGCCGCGCCCACCTGATGACGCCCCGCCGTCAGGCGCAGCCTCTCCTCGCGCACGCCCGGCGCGGCCTGCGTCTCCGGCACGTCGAGCGGCGCACGGCGAGCCTCGTCCACCAGGAAGGCCATCCGCGCCGGCTCCGGGCCCGCCTGCTGCCCGAACACGCGCGCGCGCAGCAGGTAGTCTCCGTCGCGAGGCAGGGTCACGAAGGCGGTCACGTTGCCGGGGCTGAACAGGTTGACGCGGTCGCCCTGCAGGCTCTCCACACCGATGCTGCTCACCATCCCCTCGGCCTCGAGCCGCCGTACGACGGGGTTCTTCGGATCCTCGAGCCAGACGGCGCGGCGCGCGATCTCCTCCGCGGCGTCGGCGTACTTCTCGAGCAGCAGCGGCGACATCGTGAGCACGTCGCCGATGTTGTCGAAGCCGTAGCCCAGGTCGTCGGCGGGAAAGCCCGCGCCGGGCTCGAAGTCGAGGTCCAGCAGGTGCTTCATCGTGCGCCCGTACTCGAAGCGCGAGAGCCGCCTGACCGTCACCCGGCCAGGGTCGGAGGGCAGGGCCCTGTCGGCGGCCACCAGCGCCAGGTCGGCCCAGGCGACGAAGCGAGCGATCGCCTCTGCCGGCGGACGCTCGCTCGTCAGCGGGGGCATCTCGGCCGCCACCACGCGGCGCCTCAGATCGAGAAGCCGGCCGACGTCGCGCAGGCTCGGAGGATCGACCGTGAACCCGGCCAGGTCGAGCCCTCCCTCCGGGCTCGCCCCCGAGTGGCAGACGGCGCAGTGCGTGTCGAGGAAGGGCTTGGCGTCGAGGGCGAAGGTGGGCGGTGCCACGGGGGGCTGGGGGGGCGGCTCCCCCTCACCCTGGCTGAGCGGGCCCACGACGGCCCAGGCGAGCCCCACCAGAGCCGTGCCGGCGGCAGCCAGGAAGAGGGGGCGGCGCATCTTCGAATACCGTACCGCCTTGTACCGCCGGCCCGGTCCGACGTTCCATAGTCTGGGGCTTGGCCGCCCCAGGAGGTCTCCCATGCGACAGGTGCTGATCGGCGGCTCTCTCGTGTTGGCGCTCACCCTCGGTGCGGGATCGACCCCGGCCGAGGAGCCGGAGGGCGCCTCCCCCCTGCGCCTCTACCACGTCGGCGCCCTGACCATGGGCCGCAGCGACTTCCTTCCGAGGGTGCTCGGCCTGGTGCGCCCCGACATGGTCAGCGACGAGCAGCACCCGCTCTTCGGCGCGGCGGGCGGAGAGCCGCTGCTCCCGGTGGGCACGGCGGACGAGATCGTCGAGCTGCTGCGCTACCAGGTCGATCCAGGCTCCTGGGAGTCGGTGGCCGGGGCGTTCGTGCGCGCCATGGGCGGTGCGACCCTGCTCGTCCGCCAGCAGCCCGAGGCGCTGGTCGGGGTGGGCCAGGCCATCCGCCGCATGGAGGACCGCTGGCTCAGGCCCATCACGCTCGACGTGGTGGCCGTACGCCTCCCCCCCACGCTGGGCGGCACGCCCAGCGCGACCGAGCTCGAGGCCCTGGCCACGGCCGAGGCCTCGGGACCCTCGATCACTCTCACCGTCTTCCCCACCCAGCGCGTCACTGCCTTCTCGGGCCGGCAGATCGCCTACCTGGTGGACTACGACGTCGAGGTGGCCCAGAAGGCCAAGATCAGCGATCCCATCGTGGGCGTTCTCAACGCGGGCCTGGGCGTGAGCGCGCGAGCCTCGGTCTCGGAGGCCGGCGACCGCGTGCGCGTGGACCTGAACGCCGAGCTGGTCGAGCTGCTGCGCATGGACTCGGTCGCCGCGGGCGACGGGCGCACCCTCGACGTCCCGGTGGTGGGCACCACGGTCACGCGCACCTCGGCCGAGCTCACGACCGGCGCCTGGACGCTGCTGGAGGGCTCGGGCGCGCGAGCCGAGGGCGGCGGGGTGGTGTTCCTGGCGCGTGCGCGGCTGGGCAGTCGCAACGCCGGGGCGCCCAGCCCGGGCCTCTCGCTGCCGGTGCTCGAGAGTGCGGGCATGGCCAAGCTGAACGACCGCGCCTTCTCGATCTCGCTCTTGACGCAGCCGGTCCACAGCCGGATGGGCGCGCCGCTGGACATCATGCCGTCGAACTTCACGCCCCCCGAGCCCCCCGAGCTGCCTGAGCCGATGGGCGCCGTGGCCTCCGAGAGCCTGCTCGAGATCATGCGCCAGGCCATCGCGCCCGAGGCCTGGGGCGCGCGGGGTGGCTCCACCGAGGTGCGCAGCGACACGCTCTACGTCCGCGCGCCCGAGACGGCCCTGCTGGCGGTGGAGCGCATGCTCGCCGCGCTCGAGCACGCGCTACTGTGGGCCGTGGACATCGAGGGGCGGCTGGTGGAGGTCGCGGCTGACAGCCCCGTGCTGGCCGGGCCGCTGCTCCCCCCCGAGGCCGAGGCCGCGCTCGCCAAGGCCCTCGGCGACGGCTCCGCCCTGCTGCTCGAGCGCGTGCGCGTGAGCTCCCTGGCCGGCCAACGCAACAACGTGGCGGCGCTGGAGCAGCGCACCTACGTGGCGGACTTCGAGGTGGAGATCGCGGAAGACGCGGTGATCTCCAACCCCGTGGTGCAGATCCTGCGCAGCGGGATCGTGCTCGACGTGCGCCCGCAGATCACCTCGGCGCGCGACAGCGTCGTGATCTCCGTGGGCCTCAACCGCAGCGTGCCCTTCCAGACGCCGCGCCTGGTCAAGACCGTCGTGGGCGACATGCAGTGCCCCGACATGCGCCTCCACGAGCTGCGCACCGACGTGGAGATCCCCTTCGGCCGCACGGCCGTGGCCGGCGCCTTCGGCGCCCAGGGCGGCCGCCGCACGGTGCTGCTGCTGACGCCCCGGCTGACGCGGCCCGCCCGCTGAGCAGGGTCCACCTCCACCCGACTACTTCGCGGGGGGAGCCGTGACCTCGTAAGTGGTGCCTTCGAGGACGAAGACCACGCGCTCGCCCAGGGCCAGGATGCGGGCGACCTCGTCGCCCTTGGCCATCAGGGTCATCCAGGCCTCGGAGTAGGCCTCGACCTTGGTGGTCTCGCCCTTGCCGTTCCAGGCGGTGTCCACCCAGCGGCCGTCGGACTTCCTGACGAAGCTGCGGCTCCCGACGGTTTGCACGCGTTCGCGCGCCTTGCGGTAGTCGTCGCCGTCCTGCTTCTCGTCGTCCAGCGCGGTCTTGTCCTTCATGCGCTTGAGCTCTTCGGACTCCTTGGGCTGCCAGGACGGATCAGGAGCGGGCGCCGCGGCAGGAGGAGGCGTCGTGGGCGGAGCCACCGAGCCCGGCGCGAGGCGGCCTCCGCCGCCGCCCGTGGGGCCGGAGAGGCCGCCCAGGCTGGGGATCGGCGCCGAGTCGCGCGGCTCGCGCAGGCCCGGCAGACGCAGGGCGCGCTCGCGCTGCGCCGGATCAAAGCCGCGGCCGACAGCGGACTCAAGCTCACCATCCTCGACCACCAGGCCGGCGGTGTAGGGCGTGACGATCGCGTAGCGGGTGGCCAAGCGGATCACCTCGTCTACGAGTTCCTTGGACTCACCCCGCAGGCGGATCTCGTCGAGCAGGAAGGCCACCTTCCTGTGCGACCACAGGCGCGCCAGCCAGCCGGGGCCGCCGGAGGCGTTGAGCGTGCCGCGGTGCTCGAGAACGATCTCTTTCCCGCCCATCTTGCCGCGCAGCAGGAGCGTGCGCTCGCCAGAGTCCTTGTAGCGGCCGAAGAGCACCACCTGGCTGCCGGCGAAGAGGTCGGGGATGCGCTGCGGGTAGACGTCGTAGACACCCGAGCCGAGCTCGACGGTCACGTCGGTCATCACCGGACGGTCCACCTTGGTGAAGAAGCGGCCGGTGACGAGCTCCAGGTCCTCGCCGGGCGTGACGTAGTCGCGCACGCCGTTGGTCCCCTCGGCCAGCCTGTCGAGCAGGCCCACATCGAGGTCGTGACCCACGCCGAAGGTGAAGATGCGCGCCTTGGCGGAGTTGGCAGCCAGGGCCCGCTTGAGCAGCGCCTCGGTGTCGCGCTCCCCCACCGTGGGACGCCCGTCGGTGATGAAGACCACCAGCGGCAGGCGCCCGGAGGCCTGCGCGCGCAGCGCCGCGTCGAGCGCGCCCTCGATGTTGGTGCCGCCCACGGCCTGCAGCGCGTCGATCCACTGCGCGGCGGCCGCCTTGACGTCGGCCGAGGCCTCGACCAGGCCCTCGCGGAACGAGGCCAGGCCCGTCGAGAACGAGATGATGTTGAAACGGTCGCCCGCGCGCAGCATCGAGACGCCGAGCTTCAGGGCCTTCTGGGCCTGGACCATCTTCTCGCCGGCCATCGAGCCGCTCACATCCACGACGTAGACGACGTCCTTGGGAGCGATCTCGACGCCGCTGGCGTTCTGGCGCGGCGCGAAGACGGCCATGAAGGTGCCGTCCTCGCCAGCCGCGCGGCTCGAGACCAGCGAGAAGCCCACGGCATCGGGGCTGCGGCCGATGTAGAGCAGGAAGTCCTTGTCTTGCCGACGCCCGCTGCGCTCGAAGGAGACGCGGGCCTTGCGCTCGCCCTCGCGGGCGATGGCCACCTCGTGCGAGGGGCTCCAGAGGGTCTTCAGGTCCACGCTGCTCTCGACCCTCACGTCCATCACGACCTCGTCCACCGGCTGGCCGTTGAGGCGCTCGCTGGCCAGCGGGTAGCGCAGCTCGAGCGTGCCGGTGTCGTCGCGCAGCACCATCTGGAAGACGAGCCGGATCGTGAGGTCGCTGTGCGGCATGATGGGGAACACGCGCGCCTGGAACAGCCCTCGGCCCATGTACTCGAGCAGGCCCGGGTCGCGGCGGCGCGAGACGATGCTCTGGTAGATGCGCCGGGCCTCGTTGGCCTCGAGCACCGCGCCCTCGACCATCTTCCCGCCCATGGTCATGGCGAACTTGCCCACCGAGGCGCCCTCGGGCAGCGGGAACAGGTAGGTGCCTTCCAATTGCATCTCGGCGTCGCTGTGGAAGGTCT
>JANOFW010000133.1:0-16692 GCA_031413835.1 Planctomycetia bacterium | reverse complement strand
AGCATCTCCTTGAACTTCATCTGGATGCGGCTGCGCCGATCGCTCTTCCAGATGTTCCAGGTCATGACGCGGCACATGCGGTCGCCGACGGCGAGGAGCATGCCCTTGCGCACGTCACAGGCAGCGATCTTGGCCATGGATCTTCTCTCCGCCGACGGGCGTCGGACCGGGACGTTGGAAGGGCCACTGTACCCGTAGGACGTGCGGAGCCGGGCCCCCTGCGCACCTGAAATCGGGATCGTCCCGTGACCGCGGCCCGTGCGGCCGCGTGGCCGACCCGCCGGGCTAGGATGCGGAGATCCCGCGAGCCCCCACGATGCCGAGCCGTGCTCCGCGAGTCTCCATCATCCTGCCCACGTACAACCGGGCGGGATGCGTGGGCGAGGCGCTCCAGAGCGCGCTGGCGCAGGAGTACCCCGACGTGGAGGTGGTGCTCGTGGACGACGGGTCCACCGACGGGACGCTGGAGATGGTCCGGCGACGCTTCGGCGACGACCCGCGGCTGCGCACGATCCGCCAGCCGAACGGGGGGCCCGCACGCGCGCGCAACGCGGGGCTCGAGCTCGCGACCGGCGAGCTGATCGCTTTCCTCGACAGCGACGACGTCTACCGGCCGGGGTTCGTCGCCGCGCAGGTCGCGCGGCTGGCGTCGGCGCCCGAGGCGGCGATGTCGGTCTGCGACATCGCCTACGAGGGGGCCTGGCCCAAGCCGAGCGGCACGCACTTCGGGCGTGTCCCGGCCGGGCTGCCCCGTTCGGTCGAGGACATGGTCCTCGGCGGCTGGTTCTTGCTGACCGGCCTGCTCTTCCGCGCACCGGTGATCCGCAGCCTGCGCTTCGACCCGGAGTGGTACGCCGAGGACTCGGAGATGCTCTGCCGGTTCCTGCTCGCCGGCCACACCTACGTCGTGGAGCCGCAGGTGCTCGGGGCCTACCGCTTCCACGCGGGCGAGAGCGGGGAGCCGCAACGCGTGAACGCGGGAGCTCACGTGCTGCGTGAGGCCATGCGGCTCGAGAGCGCGTTCCTCCCGCGCTGCAGCTTCTCACCACAGATGCGCTCCAAGTTCCACCGACGCTGGGGACGGCGCCTGACGAGGGTCGGCCTGTACACGGAGGCCCGCCCCCACCTCTGGGCCTGGTGGCGCAGTCGGCCGCTGCAGCTGTCCGCGGGGTGGCTGCTGCTGCGCGGCACGCTGGGCCGGCGCATGAGACGCCGTGCGGGCGCGCGCCCCCCCAGCCCCCCTGCGCCCTCCACCCCGTGAACTCGCTGGACCTTGGACGACGGAGCCAGGATCCCCACGGGCGTATGCTTCTGGACGGGCACCGACGGCGAGGGCCTGCCATGCGAGCGAAGTCGGATCTGAGGAGGCGCGCCAGGGCGGGCTTGGCCGCGTGCGCGGTTGCGGTCCTGCTGCTCCTGGCGAGCAGCGTGGGGCAGGCCGAGGACCGGGACCCGGAGGAGGGCTGGGGTCCGGAGCAGGTGGCGGGGCGCAAGGCCATCAAGGAGGGGCGCTACGAGGAGGCCGATCGGCTGCTGAGCGCGGCGGTGGAGCGCGCGCGACGCGAAGGGAGACCTGCGACGGACATGGCGGCGTCGCTGACCTGGCGCGGCTTTGCACGCGTGCGGCTGGACCGCTTCGAGGAGGCGGAGAGGGACCTGCTCGAAGCGCTGCCGATCCGCGAGGCGAACCCCGGGGGCCGGCAGACGCTGCTCACGCAGACGCTCAGCGGGCTGGGCATCCTCGAGTACAACCGCGGGAGGTTCCCCGCGGCGGCGGGCTGGTACCGGCGCGGCCTCTCGATCTCGGAGGCCGTGCGGGCCCCCGACGACCGCGACCTCGCGACGGACCGCAACAACCTGGGCGAGCTCTACCGCAAGCTGCAGCGCTTCGACCTGGCCGAGCCGCTCCTGCTGGCCGCGATTGCGGCCTACGAGACGCCGCGCAACGTGGGCGACCTGAAGATCGTCTGGCCGTTGAACAACCTCGGCCTCCTGCGCCACCAGCAGGGTCGGCAGACGGAGGCCCTGGCGCTCCACCGCCGTGCGTTCGCGCTCTGGGAGAAGGACCGCGGGCCGGAGCACCCCGAGGTGGCCTTGAGTCTCAAGAACATCGCGCTCGTGCTCAACGCCCAGGGCCAGCGCGAGGAAGCCGAGGCCACCGCGCGGCGCTCGCTCGCGATCCGCGAGAAGTCGCTGGGCAGGGACCATCCCGCCGTCGCCCAGTCGCTCACGGTGCTCGGGACGATCCTGCGTGATCTTGCGCGCATGGAGGAGGCCGAGGCGGCGTTCCGGCGCGCGCTCGAGATCCGCGAGCGACGTCTCGGCGCCGGGCACCTGGACATCGCCGAGACGCTGGAGCCCTACGCCGTGCTGCTGCGGGCCCTCGCCCGTGGGGAAGAGGCCAGCGCCATGGAACGGCGTGCGGCGGCGATCCGCGAGGCCAACCGCCTCTTGGAGCCGCCCGTCGCCCCGAGGTGAGGCCGCTCGCGCCGCACGGGATCCTCGGTACGTTTACCCCGTGTACGCCGGCCCCGGCCTTCAGGAGAGCTCGTATGCGGCGATCGTCGTGGTGGGTCGTTGCAGCGGGAGCCCTGGCAGGTGCGGCCTGCGGAGGAGGGGGAGCGGTCCCAGCGCCCCTCCCGTTCGCCGACGCGGGCCCCGACGCCGTCGTGCGCGTGTCGCAGCCCGTCCTCCTCGACGGTCGAGGGAGCCAGGATCCGAGCGGCGCAGCCTTCACCTTCGCCTGGCGGCTCGTCAGCATGCCGTCGGGCAGCGCCGCGGCGCTCTCCAACCCCACGCTGCCGTCCCCCACCTTCGTCCCGGACCTGGCCGGAGCCTACGACCTGGAGCTCAGCTTCGTGGGCAGCGACGGTCAGACCGCCGTAGACCACGTCACCGTGGTGGTGATCGACGATGGCTCCATCACCCCGCGCCGTCCTCCGGCCGCCGAGCCCCGGGCGGGAGGCCTGGCCCGTGTCGGGTTCCTCGACGTCCCTCCCGACAGCCTGAGCGCGCCGTCTCCGGCGCTGGTGCTTGCCGACGGAGCCCTGCGGACCGTGACGATCGTCGACCTCGCGAGCGACCCTGCCGACGACCCTGCCGCCGCCGCGATCGCAGGCATGCACCGCGTGGACCTCGTCGTCGGGGTCGGGGAGCACGCGCGGCTCTACGCCGCGGCGGTCGCGGGCGACGAGGACCCCGTCGCGGTGCGCTTCGGCGACGGCACCGAGACGCGCGTCGTCACGTACGGCGTCGCCGGCGAGTCGTTCATCCTCGACGGGACGCGCAGCCACGACGACGGCGTCGTACGCACGTTCACGTGGACCCAGGTCAGAGGGCCGTTCCGTTTCACCACCGAGGACTCGCTCCTGAGCGTCGTGCCCACCGCGCCGGGGACCTACGTGTTCGAGCTCGGCGTGACCGACGACATCGGCCTTTCGTCCTTCTCGCGCCGCGTCGTGATCCCGGTGCTCCCGGCGGGAACCATCGGCGTCGGGCCCCCCCTGGCGAGCATCAACGGGTTCCTCCCCGAGATCGACGATGAGGTGCTGGTGCTGCTCGACCGCGGCCCGCGGCAGACCGTCTCCCTGGACGGCTCCTTCAGCCATGCGCGCGGCGCCGGCGGGAGCCTGCGCTTCTCCTGGGAACAGCTCTCGGGGCCGAAGGTCGCCCTCGCGGGCGCCGACGCGCCGCAGGCATCGTTCGTCCCGTTGATGTCCGCCGCCTACGAGTTCGAGCTGACCGTCAGCGACTCGAACGGCGTCTCGGACGCCGCGCGGGTCTTCGTCTTCGTCGTGACACCCGGAGGCGCTTCCGCCGTCGCCGTCGTGGCCGGGGTGCCCGACCCGGTCCTCGCGGGGCCGGGCTCCCCGCCCCTGGTCGTGGCCCTCGACGGCTCCGCGAGCACGGGGGAGGGCGTCCTCGAGTTCCGCTGGACGCAGCTGCGCGGCCCACCCTGCGTCGTGGACCCGAGCAGCGCCCCGAGCCTCGGTCTCGTGACGATCGAGCAGGCCGGCGCCTACGAGTTCGCCCTGCGCGTGTTCGACGGGATCGCGCACTCCGCGCCCGCTCTCGTCTCGTTCGTCGTGCGCTGACAGAGGTAGTGGGCCCGGCTGCTACGGAAGTCGCAAGCCAGGCTCGAAGCGCAGGGGTTCCGCCGTCGCTCCGGGTGACCGCTCGCCGCCGAGGGCCAGCGACCGGGGCACCGCGCCCCACGATTCACGGTCCAAGGCGCGCCGGCCGCTCGAAGCTTCTCGACTTCGAGCCTGGCCCAGGAGTCCGCTGAACCCGCGGCGCGGGCCGTCGTTGGGACTCTTGGTGCCCCCGGGAGCCGCTCGCCATGCGCCGCACGCCCAGGCCCTGGCAGCTCGCTGCGCTGGTCTCCTCGCTCTCCCTGGGGGGCCTGTTCCTCGCCTACGCACGGTGGAGAGTCCAGGCCCGGGCCGACGAACCCGTGCTCAGCGCCCCGGCGGCGCTGGCCGCGCCTGCGGCGGAGGAGGAAGGCGCGGAGGAGGGACTGGGCGGGGAGCCGATGGAGTTCATGTCCGGCTCCAAGTCGATGCTTGGGGGCAGCCCGCAGGAAAGCGGGGCGTTCCGCAGTCGCGTGAAGCGCAGACCGCCCGCTGAGGCACCACCCTCGCGCGAATCGGCGGAGAGCGTGGGGCGAGGGGGCCCGACGTCGCGCCCGCCCCCACCGGGCCTCGGGATGTCGGGGCGGTGACACCGTGAGCGCGCTCGAGCAGGTCCTCTGGGCGGGAGGGGCCTTCCTCTTCCTGGCAGCCGTGTTCCTGCCGCTGGAGCGCGCGTTCCCGGCCCGACGCGGCCAGCCCCTGCTGCGTCCGGCGTGGCGCACCGACGTCGCGTTCTTCTTCGGCCAGTACCTGGTGTGGACCGCGCTCGTCCTCTCCGTGGTGGGCCCCCTAGGCGCGTGGATCGGCCGCCTGATTCCCGACGTGCGCGCGGCGGTCGCCGCGCAACCCTTCGCCCTGCAGGCCCTCGAGGTCGTTGTGCTCAGCGACTTGCTGGTCTACTGGGGTCATCGCCTCCAGCACCGCGTCGGCTTCCTCTGGCGATTCCACGCCGTGCACCACAGCGCGGAGCACCTCGACTGGGTGGCCGCTCATCGCGAGCACCCGCTGGACACGGTCTACACCCTCACGCTGATCAACCTGCCTCCGCTCGCGCTCGGCTTCCCCGTCGCGTCCATCGCCGTGCTGGTGGCGTTCCGCGGTCTGTGGGCGATCTACATCCACTCCAACGTACGCCTGCCGCTCGGCGTCCTGCGCGTGCTCGTGGGCTCGCCGGAGCTCCACCACTGGCACCACGCCCGGAGCCGCTACGCGGGGAACTACGCCAACCTCTCGCCGCTGATGGATGTCGTCTTCGGCACGTACCGCTTCCGCGACCACGAACCCGCGGCCTTCGGGCTCCAGGGGCCGTTCCCGCGCTCCTACCTGGGTCAGCTGCTCCACCCCTTCCGCCCCACCCCCATCGGGACGCTCCCCCCGGCCCCCCGATGAGACTCGACCCATGGCGCTCGCGCGTCGAGCCGGGTACCGTCCTGGCCCCCAGGAGACCTCCATGCGCACGATCCACCTCGGCCGGCTGCTTTCCCTCGCGACGGTACTAGCCGTCGGCTTCGCCCTCGGCGGCGCCTTCGCCGTCGCGGGCAACGACGACGCCCCCGTGTTCGACCTCACGCTCGACGACCAGGTGCTCGACCTGCCCGGGACGGTCGAGGTCGAGGGGAACCAGGGCTTCGTCGTGTTCGAGGACGCAACCGGCATCAAGATGAGGGTCGAGGTGCGCGGCTGGAATCCCTCCAGCAAGCGGCCGGTCATCGGCGCGGGCTCCACGGTGCGCGTCACCGGCGCGAGCGCGCAGGGCAAGCGGAAGGAGTTTCGTGGCCACGTCACGCTCCTCAAGTAGCCGGGCGGCAGGGCAGCGTCGTAGGGACTGACGCTCGGGCACCCGGATCCCGCGAGGGGCTCGACGCCGGGACGCCCGCCCACGCATACTTGGGTGCGTCGGGCGACGCGCACAGGACCACTCGTGGAGCGCGGATCGCCGGGAGGTGACCGTGGCGGAACGACGTGGAGCGGGGCCGGTTCTTGCGATCGGGCTGCTGGTCGCGCTGGGCGCCGCCGCCTACCTGCTGCTCACGCGCGGCGCGGCGGAGGAGACGGGGGTCATCGACGGGGCAGCCCGTGAGTCGAGCCCCGGCGCGGGGACGGGGCCTACCCTCGAGGGACGGGGTCCGGCGGCGGCGCCGGTGCGCGCCACGCCGTCCGCGGGCCCGGCGGCGCTGCCGGCGCCCCCGCCGGAGACCGCCGACAGCGTGGTGCTGATCGGCCGCGTGGTGGACGAGCGTCGGCGCCCCGTCGCGGGGGCCGCGGTCACGGCGCGCCTGGAGGGCTACCCGGAGGCGGGCCTGCACACCGGCGCGGACGGGAGGTTCCGCCTCCCGATCGGGCCTCCGGGCGACCGCATCAGCCAGGGCTGCGTGCAGGTCGTCGGCGGAGGCGGACTGGCCGCGCTGGCGTACGCGTGGACGGGCGACCGCTCGCAGCCGCGCGAGGTCAACCTGGGCGTGATCACGCTGCGGAAGGCGGGCTCCCTGCGGGTGCGCGTGGAGCACGCCGGCGGGCCGGTGGCCGAGGCGCAGGTCTCGGTGCGCATCACCTCGGGCGTCATGCCGATGCGCGTGGCGTTGCTGAAGTGCGACGCCCGCGGCGAGGTGCGGCTGCTGGGCCTGCCGCCGGGCTCCTACAGGGTGGCGGCGGTTGCTCCCGGGCACGGACGCGCCGTGGGAGTCGTGCAGGTGAACGCGGCCGTGGCGAGCGCCGAGCTGCTCCTGGCGCTGGGAGAGCCGCGCACGGTGGATGTGCTGGTGCTCGACAAGCAGACGGAGGCCCCCGTGGCCGGCGCCACGCTGACCCTAGAGGAGCTCATCCAGGGACAGATGGGCCTTACGAGCGTGCCCTTCGACCCGCCGCTCGAGGTGGCCTCCACCGATGCGGCCGGCAAGACCCGCCTCGAGGGGCTGGGGACCGAGGACAAGCCGCGCCTGAGCGCCACCGCCCCGGGCTACTCGGGGGGCAACCCCCGCGACTTCGGCCAGGGGGGCAGGCCCGTGATGCTCGCGGCAGAAGCGACCGAAGCGCGCCTGCTGCTGGAGGCGCCGGTGGCGTTGCGCTGGCCGATCAAGTCCGGCGATCCGCTGGCGCCCCCAGACGGCACGCGGCTGCCCCTCGAGCCCGATCCGGGGGCGGTGGGCGCCACCTTGCCCAAGGAAGTACGCGTGGAGGGCGGTTTCCTCGTGGCCGAGGGCTTCTCCACCGGGCCCATCCACGCCTTCGCCGTGGCCACGGATGGCGTGTACGCCAGGCTCTTCCGCCTGCCCAGCGAGGCCGACGGGCGCGAGGTCGCCTTCCAACGCGAGCGGCGCATCGATGTGCTCGTGCGGCGGGCCGACGGCACGCCCGCGACGGGGCTCTTCGTGACCGCTCGCAACCAGGGCAACAACGCGCTCGGGGAGGGGACGCCGCTCGACGCAGAAGGCCGCGCCGTGCTGCTCTTGAAGCACCCCCACCTGGTGGAGGTCTATGTGAGCCGCTCCCGGGATGCGTGGAGCGGCAGCGTGCTGGGCAGCGCCGACCTGCGCACGGGGGACGCGAAGGTGGAGGGCACGCTGCCGGCCGAGCGCGACCTGCTGCTCAGCGTGCGCCTCTCGGGCAAGCCCGGGCTGCCGGGGAGCTTTGCGGTCGGGGCCTACGGCATGCCGCAGGCCGGCGAGGCCCTGGAGGAGGATCCCGAGGCCGGCACGCTGCTCTTGCGCCTCGCCCTCCCCGCGCCGCTGCCCGGTGGCAAGGCCCCGACGGTGTGGATCCGGGCCGCAGGCTTCGTACAAGCCACGGCCGAGGTGAGCGGCTTCGAAGGCGACGGCCCGCTGCGCGCCTCCGTGGACCTCGAGCCGGCCGGTGCGCTGCGCGTGCGCGTGATGACCCCTGCCGACAAGAGGCCCGACCGGCCGCTGCTGCAGCGCTTCGATGCCGCGCGCAACGCCTGGTCGCCCGCCCCCGGCTGGGGCCCTGGAGCGGGACAGCGCAGCGACGAGGGCCCGCAGGGCTACAGCCTGCTGCACGAAGGGCTCACGCCAGGCCGCTACCGGCTCGTGACCCTGGACTGCGGCGAGGCGAGCGCGCCCGTGGAGGTGCGCGGCGGCGCCGAGTCGGAGGCGCTGCTCGACCTGAGCCGCAGCGGCCCGGTGACGGGGACAGTCGAGGTGCCCGAGGGCTTCGACGTGGGCCGCACGACGCTCACGGTGGAGGTGGGCGACCTCGGGAGCACCTTCGGCCAGCCTCCCGGGCAGGGCCAGGTGCGCAAGGACGGGACCTTCAGCGTGCGGGTGCCGGGGTCGCGGCCCGTGGCGCTACGCGTCCGCCACCCGCTGCTCAAGCCCGATGCGGCCAGCGCCGCGCTGCTGCTCGACCGTCCCCAGGAGGGCCTGCGCCTCCGGCTCGTGACGGGGCCGACGGCGCGCTTCACGCTTCCCGGCGTGATGGCGGCGTCCTCGCCGTTCCCTGGGATGGGCGGGCTGCGCGTGCTGCTCTTCGACGGCGCACCCGGCGCGAAGCCGCTGCTGACCTGCGCCCCCGAGCTGGCGGGCCCGACGTGGTCCTTCGGCGGCTACGAGCCCGGCACCTACACGGTGTGGATCGACACGGGCAGCACCGCGCCCCTGGAGCAGCGAGGCGTGGTGCTGGGCGAGGGCGAGACCGACCTGGGGGCCCTCGCGACGGGCCCAGGCACGACCGTGCGCGTGCGCGTCAAGGCGAAGGAGGGCACGGCCGTGCCGCGCCTCTCGGTCTGGGTCCAGCACCTGGGCGAGCCGGCCTACCAGCGCGGGACCAACTCGCGAGGCGGCCCCGACGACGTGCTGGTCTCGGGCCTGGGCGCGGGGCGCTTCCGCGTCACGGGCGGCGCGGTCATGGGCGCCATGGGCGGCGGCGGGGCGCCGGGCCGCGGGCTCGACGAGACGTTCGAGGCCGACGGCGCGAGCGAGGTGGTGCTCGACCTCGACCTGCGCTGACGCCGCCGAGCTGTGCTGGTTTGATGCCCCAGTGGTCGGCAGGGGCGCTGGGCTGGGGGCGCTCGGGCCACCGCGTCGTCCTGATGTAGGAAGACTCGCGTAGACAGGCTGCATGGCGTCCTCCGCGGCGGCCGTTCGAGACGCGCGGCCCTTGCCGGGCCGCGCTCCTCACGGCACGCCCTCCGCACCCATCCAGCGCCCCGACGTGCCCCACTTGGACTCCTGCTCAACTTGGGACACCACCGACGCCGCGACGCAGGAAGTGCCGCGCCAGCTGGTTCAGGACGGAGTGGACCTCCGCACCTCGGCGTGTCTGCCAAGCGCGCATGGCACAATCGGAGCGGAGGGCCTGCCATGCGACCTCGTCACGGACCGGGAGGGACGCGCGCGACGTGCGCGCTGCTGCTCGTGTGCCTCGGTCTCCTGACGTGGCGTGCGCTGCTCGCGGACGGCGGCGACCGCGAGACGAAGGTCAAGCAGGATCGTGCGCGCGTCGAGGCGCAGGGGTTCTGGATCTACAACGACCTCGCGAAGGGGCAGGCCGAAGCGGCGACCTCCGGCAAGCCGCTCGTCGTGGCCTTGCGCTGCATCCCGTGCGAGGACTGCGTAAAGCTCGACGACGAGCTGGTGGACACCGACCCGCGCTTGCGCCCGCTGCTCGAGCAGTTCGTGCGCGTGCGGCTCGTGAGCACCAATGGACTGGATCTGGCCACGTTCCAGTTCGACACGGACCAGTCCTTCGCCGTGTTCCTCCTGCGCGCCGACGGCGCGATCTACGGCCGCTACGGCACGCGCAGCGACCACACGAAGTGGGCGGACGACGTCTCCGTCGAGGGCCTGGCTGCGGCGCTCGAGGGTGCGCTCGCTCTGCACGCGGCCTGGCCGCGCGACCAGGCGGCGCTGGCCAGGAAGCGCGGCCCCAGGCCCACCTATGCCACCCCCGAGCAGTACCCGACGTTGAAGGACCGCTACAAGCCCACGCTGGCGACGGAGGGCAAGATCGTCCCCTCGTGCATCCACTGTCACCAGATCGGGGACGCCGAACGCGCCGAGCACCTCGGCAAGGGCCGGCTCCCCGAGGCGCTGCTGTTCCCGCACCCGCACCCGAAGGCGCTGGGGCTCGTGCTCGACCCGACGCGGCGCGCGGTCGTGAAGCGGGTGGAAGCGGGCTCCGTGGCGGCGAAGGCGGGCTTCCAGCCCGGCGACGAGCTGCTCTCCCTCGACGGGCAGCCGCTGCTCTCGATCGCCGACGTGCAGTGGGTCCTGCACCATGTCCCTGCCCAAGGTGGGCGTCTGGAGGCGGAGGTGCTGCGCCTGGGCCGACCGGCCAAGGTGCGCCTGACCCTGGCGCAGGGCTGGCGCCGCGCCGATGACATAGGCTGGCGCGTCTCCACCTGGCAGCTGCGCCGGCAGGCGCTCGGCGGACTCAAGCTCGACCCGCTGCCCGCCGCCGATCCCGCCTTGCAGGACGTGCCGGCGGGCCGCCGCAAGACCGCGTACCTGCGCGTGGCCCACGTGGGACAGTACGCCCCGCACGATCGCGCCAAGCGAGCCGGCGTCCAGAAGGGCGATGTGCTGTTGACTTTCGACGGGCAGACGGACCTCGCGCGCGAGACCGACGTGATCCTCTACGCGCTCGACCCGGCCCGCCGCGGCCGCGCGCTGACCCTCGAGGTGCAGCGCGGCAGCAAGACCCTCTCGCTCCTCCTCCCCCCGGAGTGACGTCCCCCCCGCCGTACGCTCCAGGGTGGCTACACTGGGCGATGCGGCAGGTGCGGTTTCCGTCGGAGGCGTCATGAGCTGGTTTCCCGAGCGGATGGCGGAGAGCGGTCCGGTCGAGCTGGACGAGGGTGTGCTCCTCGAGCGCCGTGGGCTGCTCAAAGTCTCGGTCGGGGCGCTCGCGCTGCTCTCGCTCAGCTGGCCGCAGCGCGCGCTCGCCCAGGAGCCCGCGATGGACGACGACGCCGAGCTCGCGTGGGATGCGCTGGCCAAGGCCGCCGCGCCCCTCGCGGAGAGGCTGGTCGGCGCGCGGAAGCCGAACGAGGAGGTCTATCTGGCGCGCCTGGCCGCGCTGGTCCACCGGTTGAAGCTCCCCTCCGACGGCCACTCCCTGCAGCTCAAGCGCCCCCTCGTCGTGGCGCAGTTCAAGCTCGAGCCGGGCCGAGGCTTCACCTGGCACGACCACCGCGACTACAACGGTCTCATCCTGTGCGTCGCCGGCGAAGCCCGCGTGCGCAGCGCGGACATCCTCGGTGGCAACCCGCGTCCGCCCAAACGCAAGACCTTCGAGATTCGCGAGACCTCAGACGCCCAGCTCACCGCGGGCCGCGTCTCCGGCCTGACGCGCACGCGCGAGAACGTCCATGACGTCCGCGGCGCCGGCAAAGAGGGCGCGCGCCTGCTCGACTTCTTCACGTTCTTCGACAACGGAGGGCGCTCCGTGTCCCTGGACGTAGCTGAGCGGCCGAGGGACGTCCCGGGTCGCATCTACGAGGCGGCGTGGCACGAGTAGCACGCTTGAGGACCGCACAGGACCCTCAAGCGTGCGGAGGCTCAACGGAAACCACCTGCCTCGGTACGTCTCAGCGCGGGACGCGGGCGAGGAGCGCCTCCACCCAGCTGGCCTCGGCCTCCAGCCCCTCGCGGCGGTAGAACGCGCGCAGGGCTTGATAGCGCTTCTCGACGTCGAGGCGGGTGGCGTAGTGCACCTTGCGCAGACAGGCGAAACAGAGATGGAGCGGCGTGCGGTCCATCTCGGCCGCATGGTTGCTGCCGTTCATCAGGCACGAGCGTTCGATGCAATGCTCGAGCCCGAACATGTGGCCCACCTCGTGCGTGACCACCTTGAGGCAGCGGCGCAGCACGAGGGTGCGCTGCGCGATCGTGCGCGTGGTCGGGTCGGCAGGAGGCGCGGGGAACGCCGGATCCATGCGCGCGAACGAGAAGACGCCCACGCCCCGCAGGAGAGAGGCCTGGCCGAAGACGAAGTTCCACGTATCCTCGGGATAGAGGTCCTCGGTGGTGATCGCCAGCACGCACACGAGGTCGCTCGTGATCTCGCCCTCGAGCCAGCGGAGCACGTCGCGGGTGAGGATCTGCCGGTTGTGGGTGTGCGGGTTCGTGCGTGTCAGCAGGTCGGGGGGCCTCGCCGGAAGGCTCGTCTGCACGGGCAGGCCGTAGTAGATGCGCAGATGCCCCGCGAGCGCGGCCACGTCCACGCCCATGGTCGAGACGTCATCGAGGGGCTGAAGACGCAGCGTGCGCCTCTCGGCCGTCACCTCGCGTCGCGCTCGCGCCCGGAACTCCCTGAGGCTCTGGCCCTCCTCCTCGTGGTTCGCCAGCCAGTCCGAGGGGCCCGGCTCAGGCAGAGCCGGAAAGTCAGCTGCATCCTCGTGGGCCAACAGTGCCGCGGAGCGCGAAGGGGCGGGCGAGCGAAGCGCCGACGGCGCCCCTTCCGACGGCCCGGGTTCGGGCCTCGACGCTTCTCGAGACTCTTCCCGAGTGGCCTGCCAGGCCAGCCCGCCGGCCACGGCAAGCGCGGCAAGGATCAGCGGGAGGCGCTGCATCGGCGTGCAAGGTGTAACGCGCTCTGTACGCAAAGGTTCGATCCGTGGCCCCCCGTGGGGCGAGCACAACAGGCTTGGAGACTCCTCGACTTCGAACCTGGCTTGGTACGTCTTGGTACTTCCCTGGCGCGGTAGGCCTGTGGCAGGATCACGGAGTGAGCCTCCATGGTGACGCCCCGATCGAGATCGCCGATCCTGACCCGGGGTGGCCTGCGGCTTTCGCGGCGGCGCGCGCTGAGCTCCTCCGTGCGCTGGCCCCGTGGGTGGTGGACATCGAGCACATCGGCAGCACGGCGGTGCTGGGGCTGGCCGCGAAACCCGTGATCGACGTCATGGTCGGAGTGCGCAGCCTGCGGGACGGCGCAGAGATCGTCGCCGCGGTCGTCGGCCTCGACTACGAGTATGTGCCCGAGTTCGAGGTCGAACTCCCCCAGCGACGCTACTTCCGCCGCACCAGCAAGGGTGTCCGGACCCACCAAGTCCATCTCGTCGAGCGCACGGACACGGCGTGGTGGGATCGTCACCTGGCCTTCCGGGACTGGCTGCGATCCCACGCTGCGGACCGGGACATCTACGCAGGCCTCAAGCGCCGTCTGGCCGCGGCGCACCGACACGACCGGCGCGCCTACACCGACAGCAAGTCCGAGTTCATCGACGCCGCCGTGGCGCGCGCGCTTACGGAGTCCGCGCGTACGGGGTCAGGACAAGTCCGCACCTGAACCCGGACACCCCACTCGCGGGATGCACCGAGTCGGGCTCGCGGGGCACGCGGGGCGCGCGTCTCGCAGGCTTCCCCGCGCCGGGGCTCGCCGTGCCGCGCGAACGCCAGGGACTCCGCGTCGCATGAACTGCCGTGAATGAACCGCTGCCCGCCGGAAACTGCTCGACGTCGAGCCTGCCCCAGCCCGAAGGGCCTATGGAAGAGCCTGCGCCGCCTGAGGGCTGCGGCAGACTACCGGGGGAGGCGGGGGACGTCGGAGCGGAGCTTATGCAGCGCCACGGCGCGGACGCGAGCGGCCAGCGGGAAGGTGTCGGGGCCTGGGTGCAGCACGTCGAGCCTCTGGAGCCGCAGATCGGCGAGGGCGATGGCCGCGGACCGCGTCATGCGTGGAGCGTCGGTCCACGTCATCTCAAAGCCCAGTCTCCGCGCGCCGTGCACGACGAGCAAGTCGAGCTCGGCGCCGTCCTGCGTGCGCCAGAAGTGCAGGGCCTCCGGCGGCACGGCGAGGCGCAGAGCAACCTGCTCCAGGGCAAACCCCTCCCAGGAAGCGCCACCCTTGGGATGCGTCCGCAGCTGTGCGCTGCGCTCGACTCCGAGGAGCGTGTGGAGCAGACCTGCGTCGGCGATGTAGACCTTCGGCGACTTCACCTGGCGCTTGCCGAGGTTCTCGTGCCAGGGCGGCAGCACGCGCAGCACGAAGGTGCCCGCGAGCAGGTCGAGGTAGCGCCTCACCGTGGACTGTGAGACCGCCAACGACCGCGCGATCTCCGCCCCGTTCCAGAGGTTGCCATGGTAGTGCGCGAGCATCGACCACATGCGGCGCAGCTGCGCAGCAGCCACGTCGATCCCGAGCAGGGCGAGATCGCGTTCCAGGAAGGTGCGCACGAAGTCGCGCCGCCACTCGGCGGAGTCGGCCTCGGTGGCCGCGAGATACGATGCAGGGAAGCCGCCGCGCCACCAGAGCCGTTCGAGGTTGTCCGCGCCCACCTCCTCGAGCGAGAGCCCCCCGAGCATGTGATGCGCGACGCGGCCGGCCATCGTCTCCGACGTGCCGCGCACGAGCGCGGGGGCGGCGCTTCCCAAGATCAGGAATCGGGCCGGCCGCCGTGGACGGTCAGCCAGCACGCGCAGCACGGGGAAGAGACCCGGACGGCGCTGCACCTCGTCGATCACCACCAGCCCGCGCAGGCGTTCCAGCGCCAGCATCGGCGCGTCCAGCTGCGCCGCCTCGTGCGGGTTCTCGAGGTCGAACCATGTCGTGGCCCCTTTCCAACGGGCCGCGACCTGCCGCGCCAACGTCGTCTTGCCGATCTGTCGGGCCCCGAGGAGGGCCACGATCGGACGCCGCCGCAGCAGGCCGGCCACGCGCGCACAGTGCCAGCGTCGTTCGAGCATCGTCCCAGTGTACCCTGTATTTCTGCCACTGTGTGGTGGAAATGCAGGGTTGTCGGGTTGGGCCCACGGGCCGACGCAACGCCCCCCCGCGCCCCCCGGCCCCCCTGGCTCTGGCCTGCCCACGAGCCGACAGGGACAGGCCGCTGCGCCGTAGGATCAAGCCGCATGGGCACGCTCCCGCAACGCACGCTGTGGCTGGGAGGGGCGCGCCTGATCGCTTGCCTGGCGCTCTTGGGGATGGGGCCGCCGCGGGCTCAGGCGGAGGAGCGCGGCGCGTCGGTGATCCCGGCCGACCGGCGCATGGACTGGAGGCCCGGAGTTCCGGGCGGGATTCCCACCTATCCCGTCTTCGCGAGCGCCAAGGCGGCGCCGTACGGTGCCCAGGGCGACGGGAAGGCCGACGACACGGCGGCGATCCAACGAGCCTTGGACGAGTGCCCGGAAGGCAAGGCGGTACGGCTGCCGGCCGGGACCTACCGGCTGACCACGCAGCTGACGATCGCCAAGGGGATCGTGCTGCGCGGGGACGGCCCGGAGAAGACACGCCTGATCAACGAGGCCACGACCAAGCACGCCATCTCGCTGTGCAACTTCGACAACGAGACGGCGAGCCGGATCGTCAAGGGCGCGACCAAGGGATCGACCCGCGTGACGGTTGCCGACGCCTCGCGCCTGAGGCCCGGTGACTTGCTGCTGATCGATCGGCTCAACGACCCGGATCTGGTGGAGCTCACGGGCGAAGGGGGCCTGTGCCGCTGGGCCGGACGGGAGGACGGCAAGCGCGCCATGGGCCAGCTCGTCGAGCTGGTGAGCAAGGAGGGCGACGTCCTGACGCTGAGCCGGCCGCTGGCCATCACCTTCCAGGACGCCCTCGCCCCCGAAGCGGTCCGCACGTCGAACACGGTGATCCGCCGGGCGGGCGTGGAGGACCTCTACCTCGAGACCACCCAGCGCCGCACGGACGACAGCTCCTCGATCAAGCTCTGGAACACGATCCACTGCTGGGTGAAGAACATCGAGTCCAGCCGCGGCTGGTCCTACGGGCACGTCACGCTCAAGCGCTCGCTGGGCTGCGAGGTGCGCGACAGCTACTTCCACCATGCGCACGCCTACGGCTCAGGCCATGGCTACGCCGTGCTCGTCACGGCCCAGAGCAGCGACACGCTGGTGGAGAACAACACCTGCTACCACCTGAACACGGGACCGCAGGCGGCCAGCTGCGGCCCCGGAAACGTGTTCGCCTACAACTTCTCCTTCCGCACGTTCGGTCGGGACTACCCCACGACCGACTGGGCGCACTTCGACCTCTGCCAGCACGCGGCCCACCCCTTCCTGAGCCTCTACGAGGGCAACTGGGTCGGCACCGTCTGCTTCGACTTCTACTGGGGATCGTCGAGCCACAACACGCTGTTCCGAAACGCCGTGGACATGCGAACGCTTCGAGCGGGCGGACAGCCGATGACCCGCAACATCGTCGGGCTGCGGATCGACAAGCGCAACCGCTTCGTCAACGCGGTGGGCAACGTGTTGGGCCACGACGGCATGAAGGGCGGAGTGCAGTCGGACGGACGCTCCGACTTCTCCTCGCCGTGGATCTGGAGTCTGGGTCATCCCGGCGATCCGCTGGTCTCCGGCACCCTCTTGCGCCACGGCAACCATGACTACGTGAGCGGGAAGACCCAGTGGGATCCGAAGATCGCCGATCACAGGCTCCCCGATTCGCTGTATCTCGCGGCGAAGCCCGCGTTCTTCAAGAACCTGCCGTGGCCCCCGATCGGTCCCGACCGGCGGCCGCTGGCGGGCTCCATCCCGGCGAGAGAGCGGTTCCTGAAGATCCCCGCGCCGGAGCGCGAGGCGCTGGACCTCCTGTATCTGGGCGAGTTCCAATCTGCAGCCGGTCGAAGTGCGGAGGCGAGGGC
>JANOFW010000132.1:0-1753 GCA_031413835.1 Planctomycetia bacterium | reverse complement strand
GCACACCAGGGTCACGATCGTGCGGTCGGTCTCGAAGACCTTCTTGCTGACCGGGCCGTCGGCGCTGAACTCGAGCAGGCGGGCGAGGGACTGGGCCATCGGGTCTCCTGGGGCCCGGGAGCATAGCCAGGGGGGGTGGTTGGCGACACCCCCGGCTACCCTGGCGGCCCCCCCGCTGGAGGCCCCTAGGACCCGCACTCTCGCGCTCGCCCTCCTCGCCACGCTGCTGCTCGCCCCTGGTTCGCGCCCGGCGAGCGCCGAGGAGGCCGCCGCCCACCCCCCGCGAGGTGCGCTCGAGCGCCGAGATGCCCACGCGGGCGTGGCGCAGGGACGCCGCGGGCACGAAGCCCGAGCGCGGCGACACCGCCATCCTGACGCTGATCACCGACGTGGACAGCCTGAACCCCTACACATCCTCGTCGGCCGACGCCTCCTTCCTGCACGACATGATCTGGCCGCGCCTGATGGAGGAGCAGGCCGATTACTACGCCGGGCCGCCGTCCTTCACGCCCTTCGTGGCCGCGTCGTGGACCCCCGGCGAGGACGGCCTCTCGATCTCCTTCACGCTGCGCGAGGCCGCCTGGAGCGACGGGACGCCGATCACGGGCGATGATGTGCGCTTCTCGTGGGAGGCGGCCAAGCACCCCGGCGTGGCCTGGAACTCCGCCTCGATCGTGGACTTCATCGCCGACATCGAGGTGCGCTCCCCGCGCGAGATCACGGTGAAGTACACCGAGCGCTACCCCTACCAGCTGATGGACATCAACGACGTCCACATCCTGCCCAAGCACGTCTTCGGCAAAGTGCCCTTCGACCAGTGGCAGAAGGTGGGCACCTGGGATGAGCAGGCCAAGGTCTCCGGCGGCCCCTGGCTGCTCGAGAAGAACGTGCCCAACCAGGAGGTCGCCTTCGTGCGCAACCCCCGCTACTGGGACCCCGCGAAGCCCTACCTCGAGCGCGTGGTGTGGAAGGTGCAGGGCAACATGGAGACGAACCTGAACGCCATGCTCGCCGGCGACGTGGACTACATGCAGAGCGTGCTGCCCAAGGACGCCGGACGCGTGCTCGCCGACGAGGACCTGCTGCTCTACACCTACCAGACCCGTGCGATGGGCTGGGTGGGCTGGAACACCCGGAAGGCCCCCTTCGACGACGCGCGCGTGCGCCGGGCCATGACCCACGCCATCGACCGCGAGAACATGGTCGAGTCGATCTTCTACGGCTACGCCAAGGTGGCCGGCCCGATCATCATCCGCTCGATGTGGGCGAGCAACCCCGCGATCGAGCCCCTCGAGTTCGACCCCGAGGCCTCGGAGAAGCTGCTCGAGGAAGCCGGCTGGAAGAAGGGAGCCGACGGCGTGCGCGTGAAGGACGGCACGAGGCTCTCCTTCGCGCTCGTCACCAACGCCGGCAACGAGGTGCGCAAGAAGATCTGCGAGTACGTGCAGTCCAACCTGCGCGAGGTGGGGGTGGAGGTGGAGCTGCGCCTGCAGGACTTCAACCAGATGACCCAGCAGCTCAAGCGCCACAGCTTCGAGGCCTTCGTGGGCGGCATGTACTTCGCTACGAAGGTGGACGGCAAGCCCATCTTCCACAGCAAGGCCGCCGAGGGCTCGTTCAACTACGTGGACTTCCGCAACGCGCGCGTGGACGAGATCATCGACCAGGCGCGGCTGATGAGCGACAAGGAGGCCGCCCGGCCGCTGTGGTGCGAGATGCAGCGCATCTTCCACGAGGAGCAGCCCTACACGAC
>JANOFW010000131.1:0-7205 GCA_031413835.1 Planctomycetia bacterium | reverse complement strand
GCAACCGCCCCGTGAACGTGGACGTGCGCATCCTGGCGGCGACCAACAAGGACCTCGAGGCCGCCGTGCAGGCCGGCACCTTCCGCGAGGACCTCTACTACCGCTTGAACGTGATCCGCCTCGAGGTCCCCCCGCTACGCGAGCGCCGCGAGGAGATCCCGCCGCTGGTCGAGAACTTCCTGCGCGAGTTCCGCCGCCGCAGCGGCCGCGGGCCAGAGTCCTTCACGCCCGCCGCCATGGACGTGCTCTACCGCCACCCCTGGCCCGGCAACGTGCGCGAGCTCAAGAACGTGATCGAGCGCTGCTCCGTCCTCTGCGAAGCGGCCCAGGCCGGGCCCGAGCACCTGCAGCTCGACGCAGGCCGCTCCGCCAACGGCTCCGGCCTCGCCCCCCGCGCCGCCCCGCGCGACGACCTCTCCGAACGCCAGAGGAAGCTCCTCGACCACCTCGCCCTCCACGGCCGCTGCACCAACGCCGACTACCAGGCCATGACCGGCACCAGCGCCCGCACCGGCCTGCGCGATCTGCAGGACCTCATTGATCGTGGCCTGATCGTGCGCGAGGGGCGACGGCGGGGCGCGATCTACCGGTTGGCGTAGCGCCAACGAGCGCCACGAGCCCGCGGCACGCGATCACGGGTTGAACCGCACGAGGCGCGCCGCGTTGTCTCCCTGCACGACGCTTGATCGGCCACGCCCGAGTACTCTTGATCAACAGGGCGGAGGCGGCGTCGCAAGGAGGCGCCATGTCCCGCTTCAAGAAGTCGGTGCTCGATCCGCGCTCTTCCACGCCTCGGGCCCGCCGTCCCTGGTTGCTCGTCGCCTCCGTCGCGGGAACGGCGGCGATCGCCGCGCTCGCCTGGGCGTTCCACCCGGGAGACGAGAACGCTACGAACCCCGGGCCTGCACAGGGTGTCGAGGAGCCCGGCCAGGTCGCCGTCGCGTCAGGTCCGAGCTTCGAGACGCCGGAGTTCACGGAGGAGCCCCCCCCGCAGCAGGAAGTAGCGCCCGAGGACCTCTCGACCGATGGCGAGATGGTGTTCGAAGAGACTGAGAGTGTCTCCAACGCGCCCTTCGAGGGGCCGCAGAGCAACAGCCTGCTGGGCACGGGCGGGGGCGCCGGGGGCGCATTCCAGGGTCGTGGCGGGAATGCGAGAGGCGGGGGTGTCCGCGCTCCGCTCGATCTGTCCGAAGGCCAGGGCCTGGGCACGGAGTCGTATGCCGACGTGGGCGAGGACGGCTTCGTGCGCGTCGCCAACCGCCCGCTTTCGACCTTTTCCGTGGACGTAGACAGCGCCTCCTACGCCAACGTGCGCCGGATGCTCGTCGAGGGGCACCTCCCGCCCAAGGCCGCGGTACGCGTCGAGGAGCTGGTCAACTACTTCACCTACGCCTACGCACCGCCATCCGACGGCCGCCCCTTCGCCGTCCACGGCGAGATCGCGGCCTGCCCCTGGGACGCCACGCACCGCCTCGTGCGCATCGGCTTGAAGGCGCGCGAGGTCGCGCGCAGGGCGCGACCGGCGAGCAACATCGTGTTCCTGCTCGACGTGTCGGGCTCGATGGACGCGCCGAACAAGCTGCCGTTGGTCAAGGCCTCGATGCGCATGCTCTTGGACGAGCTCACCGAGCGCGACTATGTCTCCATCGTCACCTACGCGGGCGCGTCGGGCCTGGCCCTCGCCCCCTCCACCTGCGAGAAGAAGGCCGTCATCGCCGAGGCGATCGACCGGCTCGCGCCCGGGGGCTCCACGAACGGGGCCTCGGGCATCACGCTGGCCTACGACGTGGCCGCCCAGCACTTCATCCCCGGCGGCATCAACCGCGTCGTGCTCTGCACCGACGGCGACTGGAACGTCGGGGTCACCAGCCACGCGGACCTCTGGGCGCTGATCGTCGAGAAGGCCAGGTCGGGCGTGTTCCTCTCCGTGCTCGGCTACGGCATGGGCAACTACAAGGACGACATGCTCGAGCAGCTCGCCGACAAGGGGAACGGCAACTACGGCTACGTCGACTCGACGCGCGAAGCGCACCGGCTGCTCGTCGAGCAGGCCGGTGGCACGCTGCTGACGGTCGCCAAGGACGTCAAGATCCAGGTCGAGTGGAACCCCGCGACCGTCGCCGGCTACCGCCTCGTCGGCTACGAGAACCGCAAGCTCGCCGACAAGGACTTCAAGGACGACACCAAGGACGCGGGCGAGATCGGCGCCGGCCACTCGGTGACAGCCCTCTACGAGGTCGTCCCGGTGGGCGGCACGGTCCCGGGGGCCGGATCGGGCGGTGAGGTCGATGAGCTCAAGTACCAGCGCCCCGCGTCGGGCCCGGGCGTGCCGACGAACAGCGGGGAGATGCTGACCGTGAAGCTGCGCTACAAGGAGCCCGCCGCGGCGACGAGCGTGGGCTTCGAGGTCGCCTTGACCGACGTCGGCGCTCCCTACGCGCAGGCCTCAGCCGACTTCAAGTTCGCGGCCGGCGTCGCGGCCTTCGCCCTGCTCCTGCGCGACTCGCCCCAGAAGGGCAACGCCTCCTACGAAGGCCTGCTCGAGCTTGCCGGGGAGGCGTTGGGAGCCGACGCGGGCGGCTACCGCCGCGAGTTCCTGGAGCTCGTCGGCAAGGCGCACGCCAGAACCCGACCGTGACCGGCGTACGGGGGAGCCGGGCAGATCCAGGGTCACTCGACCTCGAAGAGGGAGGTATCAGGCAACAGGACGGCGGGGAGCCCCCGCCGGCTCGGCCGCTCCTGGTTCGTGCCCCTGCACGCGTCCACGTCCGTCGCGCAAGGTGCCTTCGGACCAGCCCATCCAGGTTCGAAGCGGTGCTAGACTCGTCGAATGGCCAGCACGGGTCGATCCCCGAGTGCACGTCGCGGCTCGGAGGCCCAATTCCTCGAGGGCCTACGATTCACCGGGGAGTTCCACATGGGCGCGTCGTCCGTTCACGCCGCGCTGCATGCGCTCGTTCGTCGTCTAGACGACCTGCACATCCCGTTCGCGATCGTCGGGGCGATGGCACTGAATGAGTACGGGCACCGACGGGCGACGGTGGACATCGATGTGCTGCTCACCGCGGAGGGACTCGCGCGCTTCAAGCGCGAGTGGCTCGGCCGCGGCTACGTCGAACGGTTCGAGGGCAGCCGAGGCGTCCGGGACGCCGAACACGAGGTGCCGATCGACTTCCTGATCGCAGGCGAGTACCCGGGCGACGGGAAGCCGAAGGACGTGCGATTCCCGGACCCTGCCGCGGAGGCCGTGCGCGAGGACCGAATTCCACTGCTCCCGCTCGTGAGGTTCCTCGAGCTGAAGCTGGCCTCCGGTCTGTCGGCACCCCATCGGCTGCAAGACCTCGCTGACGTCCTGGCCTTGACGCGCACGCTCGCCCTCGAGGAGTCGATGGCGGACCTGCTGGCGCCGTCCGTGCGCGAGAAGTACCGCGAGCTGTGGCGGGCCGCGCGCTCGGCCGGGAAGGAGTAGCGCGCGCTACGTCCTCGCGGAGCGTGCCACCCGCACCCTCACGGGTTGATGGCTGCCAGCAGGATCACGTCGCTGGGGCACCGAGGACCCGAGATTTCGCCGTGTTGCCTCCCGCGGCAAGCATCGATCTCCGCCTACGGGCGGCCGGTTCGTGATTCCGCGTCCGGTTCAGGCTCCCGCAACGATCAGGCAGTCGGAGGCTTGCTGCGGCCGTAGGGGCCGCCCACGGAGCCTCTGGGAGGCCACGATGGAGACTAGGAACAAGTTGAGTCGAGTCGGGTGGTGCGTTGCCCTTGTCGCGACGCTTGGGGGGCTGACCATTTCGGTGGGTGTGGCGAGTGCGGGGAAGCCGTCGGGCGGAGGCGGAGCCGTCCCCGCTGGAACGATCTACTACGTGCTGGGTAGCCCGTCGGTAGACGCATCGGCCCGCGGCATGAACCCCGACGGGACGAACAAGACCCAGTTCGCGAACCGAACCCGTGGCACCGCTAGCCGTCTCACCCATGGAGGCAAGCGCTGGTTCCTGCACCATGAGAGGCTGACGGCGGAACCCACGAATTGGGCGCCCGCCGGTCGTGTCGAAATCTTCGCCGTGCGCGAGGATGGCGCGGTCAGAGTCCGCCTGACGAACGACCCGGCAATGGACTACTTCCACGGCTCCTTCGACTGGGCACCCGACGAGAGCGCGAGCGACGTGCTGGTGAACGGACTGGCCCGCCGCTGGTCGGCGGACGGAGCCACGGTCGTGCCCGGCAGTTCCGGTGTGTACGGCGCCCGGCTGCGGTTCGACGAAGCGGGCAACGTGATTGGCCTCGACGCGCAACCGGCGTTCCTGGTGGCGGTCGGCGTGACCTACGCCTATTACGGCCAGGAGCTGGCGGACGCAGACATCTACTCCTGGTCGCCCGACCTCACGCGGATCGTGGCGGATCACCTGAGCTTCGGCACGGCCTCTCCCGACCTCCGCGTCATCGACGTCAGCACGGGCGTCGCAACGACGCTCGTGCAGGCCGCTCCGGGCGGCTCCGTGGACAACCCCGACTGGTCACCCGACGGGTCCCGGATTGCGTTCGAGAGCGCCGACGGCCGGGGCACGGAAGCCATCGAGGTCGTGTCGCCGACCGGAGGCGGCCGTGCGATCGTGACGAAGCAGCGAAGCGGTCCCTCACTAAACGAACCCAAGTGGTCACCGGACTCCGCCCATCTCGCTTATGACAGTATGGTGAACACCTCGCCCTATGCTGTCGATGTCTGGCGCGTCTCCGCGTCGGGCAGTGGCGCGACGAACCTGACGACTGACACGAGCGCCAACGCGTATGTCCTCGCGTGGCGCTGACCGCGCCACCACATCCCTCGCCTTCACTCGACCACAACCCGAGGAGAATCCATGCGTCCCATCGACACTGCCTCGTCACGTCACGTGTTCGGACTCGCCGTCATGGTGGCCCTATTGATGCTGGCTGCGTCTTCCCGTGCGCTGCTCGCACACGGAGGGGACGACGCCTCTGTGACGGGCACGGTCTCGGCCCCGACCAGCGTCGTGACGGGTGGGCCGCTCGGGACCGACACGGCCTACGCGACGACGGTGTACTCCGGAAACGCATCACACCTGGGCAAGTTCGAGATGGTCGTCGACGCCGTGATCTCCATCGAGTACTCCGGGTCCAGCGCCGGGGGGCTCTTCGTCGGCTACCAATCGACGTTCGACGCAACGATCGTCGCCGCGAACGGCGATCGGATCTACTGGGCCGGCGACGGCGGGTTCGCCTTGGACGGATCGGGTTGGACCAGCATGGTCGGGAGCATCACGGGCGGTACGGGGCGCTTCGAGGGTGCGGCCGGCGCCCTCTTCATCGCCTCACAGCCACCGCATGACTCATCCGAGAACCACCCCCATCGAGTCGGAGGGTCGATCACGTCCGCGGGCTCCGGACAGCCCTGATGGGATCCGGCGGGCGGACCGGCCCTCGGAGAGCCCGGTCCGCGCCCGCACGGCGCCTGCCCCGTCCCGCTAGGGCTTTTCCGGTCTCCCGAGCCCCGCCTCCTCCCCCGCCGCCACGATCTCCCGATGGAGGCGCACGTTCGCCAGCATCGTCTCGCGACGGTCGCTAGGGGCATGTGCCACGAGGAACTCGAGAAGGCGTTTCGCCTCGCTGAGTTGCACCGAGTCGGACGTCGCCCTCCAGAGGACGAAGCGCGTCTCCATGCGCTGGCGGACCTCGAGACGCGCGTCATGCTCGGCGAACGCCGAGAGCGCAGCGCCGACGTCACCGCCGGGCAGGACCGCGGCGTGAGCGGCTGCCAGGGTGGCAGGACCGGAAATACGCAGGTCGCGTGCCAACGCGGCGGTCTCCGTCAGGTCGGCGCGCGCACCCTCGGCGTCACCCGCTGCTGCGAGCAACTGGCTCCGCGCGAGGAGGGACTCGGCGATGCCGACCCGGTGCCCGATCTCCCGCCGGAGCACCACCGACTCCTCGACGCGCCGCAACGCCTCGTCCCGGTCTCCTGCTCGTTCTCCAAGCTCACCGAGCCCGAGCAATGCGTATCCCTCCTGAAGTCGAGCCCTGATCCTCCGACACAGATCGAGGCAGGATCCGAGTGTCTGCCGCGCGTGCTCCTCGTCCCCGAGGTCGCCCAGCAGCGGCCCCAGGTTGACGAGTGCGATGGCCTCGCCTACCGGAGACCCGATCTCCCGAGCGAGGGCGAGATGCCGCTCGAACTGCACTCTCGCCTCCGCGTAACGACCGAGCGACCTGAAGACGAGCCCGAGATTCCCCGTGGCGATGGCTTCTGCGGACCGGTATCCGATCTCGCGCGCGAGAGCGAGGCTCCCCTCGTACTGCGCCTGGGCTTCGGCGAAGCGGCCGAGGGCCTGAAAGACTTCCCCGAGGTTCCCCGCCGCGTTGGCCTCCCCGCGTCGGTACCCGATCCCGCGCGCAACGGCGAGGCTCCGCTCGTACTGCGTCTGAGCCTCGTCGAAGCGGCCGAGGTCCAGAAGGACGAGACCGAGGTTGTTCGTACCGCGTGCCTCGCCTTCCCGGTCGCCGGCTTGCCGCGCTCTGGCGAGATACCGCTCGTGCAGCGCCTGCGCCTCGGCGTTTCGACCCACGCTCCAGAGGACGTTCCCGAGATTCACCGTGGCGCCGTCTTCGGCCTCGCGGTCCCCCGCATGGCGCGCGAGGGCCAAGGCCTCCTCGAGAACGACCTGCGCCTCCTCCGGACGGGAGGAGCTCTGGAGACTCGAGCCGAGCGCCATCCGAACGCGCGCGCGCAGGCCCGGGTCTCCATCGACGTCCGCCAGGGCCATCGCCTCGTCGAAGGCCGCGCACTGGGCCTCCGTGCGACTGAGCGCGTACAAGAACGCCCCTTTGCGACTGAGCAGCTCGCAGCGCTGCCGTCCGACGATCAGCCAGGAGGTCGCGAGCGCGGCGTCGGCGAGGTGGACCGCAGCGTCGTTGCGGTAGCTCCTCTGCAAGTGAGTCAGTGCCGCGTCGAGGTAGCGGACCGCACTCGGACCTCGAGCGCCCTTCAGGAAGTGTCGCGATGCCGCTTTCGAAGCAGCTTGGAAAATCGCCTCGTGAGATTGCGCAGGCCGTGATTGATCAGCTCAGCATCGATGATTTGTTCGAGGTTCCTGAAATTGCTGGACCTGGTTTCATCATCCTGAAACTGAAGGATTCGTTTCTCGCTGAGCAAGTTGCGATGATTGCTGGAGATGACCGCCTGGGAGTTGCCC
>JANOFW010000130.1:0-10780 GCA_031413835.1 Planctomycetia bacterium | reverse complement strand
GGTACCGAAGCGAGACATGCAGAGGGCCCTCTCGACGTGCCGGTTGCGTTGATTCAGCAACTTCGACAGTCGGACGAGGGAGTGGCCCTCTGCACTTCGCACCGGCTTATGTCACCGGCATTGGGGTCAGGCACCGGCTATTCACTCCGGCTATTCACTTCTCATCGGCTGCACCTGTACACGCTCACCTCGAGTGCGACTCCTAGCGCGGCGGCTCGATGTACGAGGCTCAGGGGCAGGCGCAGGAACGATGCGCTGGTCTTGCGCTTGAAGTCCCACGCGAAATCGAGAACCAGTGCGTCCTTGCCTACCGCACGACGTGCCCGCCGGATCTCCTTGGCATGGCGCGCCAGCCAGCGCGTGGCGCCGCGAACTTGCCCGTACCAGTCGTCGTGCCCCGCCTTCGAGGCCAAGACGTTGAACCCGCTCGTCCTGCTTGCCCGTGCCGCACCCGGCCAGCGCTTCTGGCCACGGTGGCTGACGCTCTCCGGTTTCCAGGGGGAGCGCGCCAGGAACTTATCCACGTCGAAGCGTGCGGCGTAGCAACGAAACACGCACATGGAACTCACGCCTCCGTGCTTGGGTTCATAGTAGGCGGGGTCAGGCACCGGCTACTCAGGGGCGACGGCGCATGGCGGGTCGGCGGTAGACGCTGGTCACGAGCATCACGTGCAGGCGCGAGAGCAGGGCCTGGAGGGCGAGGGGGAAGCGTATCTCGGAGGTCTCGCACTGGGGCTTGGGTGTGAGGTCGGGGAAGTTGATCGCGAAGTCGAGGGCCAGGTAGGTGACGCTGGGGTCGGATCGCAATCGTTCGATCCAGCGGCGGTTTGCCACCACCCAGCGCTGCGCTGCGGCGACGATCGCCTTCGGCCGGTCGCGCGAGACGCGTGTAACGATCAGATTGAAGCCGCTCTCCCGCGCGTGTCCCGGGCCGAGCCACTCGGCGCAACGCACACGGTGCGGACGCCAGGGCACGCGTCGCAGGAAGGCCTCGACATCGAAGTCCTTGCCGCCGTAGGCCTGGAAGACGCAACTCGAGAGGCGCTTGTAACGCCTCCAGGGTCGCCAAGGCCGTCCTTGCGGCTTCACCAGCCGTACTCCCAGAAGCCGGCGGGCACGATGTGCTCGTGGGGGGCGTCGGAGGCCAGCTCGAAGAGGTAGCCGATGGGGTTTGCGTCGAGGTCGTCGTGGCGGCCGTTGTACTGGGTGGCGCCCCAGCGCGTGCCGATGGCGAGCAGTTCGAAGGCGACGAAGCGCTGGGTCTCCGTGTCCCACGTGGCGCTGCCGAGCAGGCGGCCTTCGAAGCCGCGCTTGGTGGGGGTGGGTGGAGACTGGCCGCCGATGTGCCAGGTGCCGGACTGCTCCCAGCGTGCCTCGCCTTCGAGCACCAGCGTGAGGCGCGTGCCCTCGCTGGCGGTGACGGTCGTGGTGAGCCGCGCGCGCTCGAGGCTCTCCTTGGGCGCCGGGTAGGTCTGGCCGCGCACGTTGTCCACCAGCGTCACGCGGGTGAGTCGGTCGAGGGTGGGTCCCTCCAGCGCGCGCGTGGCACCCAGGGTGCGTGCCGCGGGGACGAAGGCGGCGGCCTCCGGCGAGCGGAACCAGGCGTAGTCGAGGTTCCAGGCCTTGGCGCGCCAGCCGTCGCGCTGAGCCGCCCCCGCGGCCCCCGGACGTGGAAGGTCGCGCGTCGTCACGCGCAGCACGAGCCCCTCTTGCGGATAGCGGCCCTCGAGGCGCTGGCGCTGCGTCGTGCCGTCCCAGCCGGCCTGCGCTCCGCGTTCGGTCTCGGGCAGGGCGTCCCAGGCGGCGAGCGCCTTCTCGAGCATGGCGGCCACGCGCGTGGGGTCGTTGTGGTTGATGGAGGCCAGCAGGCGGCCGTCGGCGGTGGTGGCGTAGAGGCCCTGCCGGGTGCTCGTGGGCACACTGCGGCCTGCGTAGTGGCCCTGCTCGGCGACCTTCTGGAACAGCAGGCTCTCGGGGTCCTTGCCGCGCTGCAGCCGGCCGACCTCGTCGGCGGCGGGCACGAAGCGCTGCAGCAGGTCGCGCACCTTGGCGTCGGGGAAGACCGCCCGCCGGGCGATCACGCCGTTGTTTCACACACAGGCGAGAGGATGCCCGTTCATGGCCCAGAGGAAGATGGGCTTGCCGTCGCGGCGCGCCTCGGCCACCGCGTCGCCGAAGGTGGGGAGCCAGCCGATCTCGCGCCAGACGCACTCGGAGGGCGACGGCGCGATGGCGGCTTGGAGCGCGGCGTAGGTCTCGAGCGTGAGGACCGGCGCCTGGGTGCTCTCGTCGGCATGGCTGGAGCCCGCCCAAGCGGAGAGGACGATCAGGGCGGCTGTGATGCGGCGCACGTGACCAGCGAGTCTACCCAGGGTGCGCCGCGCTCGCGGGCCCCTCCGCGTATCTGGGAATCGCGGGCGCCTTGGCCCGCGATTCCCAGTCCTTGAGGAACTGGGCCAGGCCCTTGTCGGTGAGGTGGTGGCCCACCATCAGGTCGAGGATCTTGGGCGGCAGGGTGGCGATGTGGGCGCCGAGCAGCGCGGACTGCTTGGCGTGCTCGAGGGTGCGCACGCTGGCCACGAGCACCTCGGTCGCGAAGTCGTAGTTGCGCAGCGCGGCCAGGATCTCGCCGATCAGGGCCATGCCGTCTACACCCACGTCGTCCAGGCGCCCCACGAAGGGGCTCACCATGGAGGCGCCGGCCTTGGCGGCGAGCAGCGCCTGGGTGACCGAGAAGCACAGCGTCACGTTGGTGCGGATGCGGCGGCGCGTGAGCTCCTTGGTGGCCTTGAGGCCCTCGGGGATCAGCGGCACCTTCACGACCACGTTCTTGTGCAGGCCGGAGAGCGCCAGACCCTGACGCACCATGGACTCGGCGTCGAGCGCGGTCACCTCGGCCGAGACCGGGCCGTCCACGATCGAGCAGATCTCCTCGACGACCTCCTCGAAGATGCGCCCGCTCTTGGCGATGAGCGTGGGGTTGGTGGTGACGCCGTCCACGATGCCCCAGGCGGCGTACTTGCGGATCTCGGCGACCTCGGCGGTGTCCAGGAAGATCTTCACGGCGGGCCCTCCGGGCGACTCGTGAAGATACGGGGAACGGGGACAGGGCCGGCGGCGCGCGCCGGCCTAGGCGCGCGGGTGGAACTTGCTATGGACGGCCTTGAGGCGGCCCTGGTCCACGTGGGTGTAGACCTGCGTGGTCTTGACGCTGGCGTGGCCCAGGAGCTCCTGCACCACGCGCAGGTCGGCGCCGCCGCCCAGCAGGTGCGTGGCGAAGGAGTGGCGCAGGGTGTGGGGGCCCAGGCGCGCCGCCAGGCCCGCGGCGCGGGCATGGGTGGAGAGCAGCCGGAAGACGCGGTGGCGGTCGAGCGGTCGGCCGCCGCGCGAGAGGAACATGCGATCCGAGGCGGGCTCCTTGGCGAGCGCCGCGCGCCCCCCGGTCAGCCAGGCTCGCAACGCCTCGACCGCCGGCTCGCCCAGCGGCACCCAGCGCTCCTTGCCACCCTTGCCCTGGCAGCGGGCCACGCGCTGGTCGAGCTTGACGTCCTTGAGGGTCCAGCCGCAGGCCTCCGACACCCGCGCGCCGGTGGCGTAGAGGCACTCCAAGAGCGCCCGGTCGCGCAGCGCCAGCGGCCCCTTGCCTTGGACGGAGGTGAGCAGCTGGGTCACCTGGCGGGCGGGCAGCACCTTCGGCAGGCGCTCCCAGCCCTTGCCCACGGGCAGGCCCTGGGTGGGATCGCCGCTCACGGCGCCCAGGGACTGGGCGAAGGCCAGGTAGCCGCGCAGGGCCGCCAGGCGCCGCGCGATGCTGGCGGGAGCGCGCCCGGCCCGCCGTTCCGCCCCCAGCCAACGCACCAGCTCGGCATGGGTGACGCGCGCCAGCTCGCCGTCGGCCCGGGGGTCAAGCTTCAACGTGGTGAGGAAGGCCAGCACATCGAGGCGGTAGGCCGTGAGGGTGTGCTTGGCGGCGCCGCGCTCGACCTCGAGGTGGTCGAGCCAAGCACTCAAGATCTCGTCAGGTCGGCGGGGGAGGCGGGCCACGCTCACCCAGCCTTGGAGCGGCCGCGGGAGAGGCCCGCTTGAACGCCGAATCCGGGCCTTCACGAATCGCGTGCCACTCGCCGCGGTGGGCTGCGGTCTCGTTGACCATGCCCCCCCCTCAAAGTATCTTCCCGCCTCCACAGCCGCCCGTGGACGCTGAATCCGCCCCGCCAGCACTCCGCCCCGCCAGCATGGGGCCGTGGGAGCCCCGATGCCGAGCCGTCCCGACCCCGCTCCCAAGCCCGAGTCCAAGGGCGGCGGCAGGGCCGCCAGCGGAGCGTCAGGGAAGGCAGCCGCCGGCGCGGCCGGCAAGGCAGCCGCTGGCGCCCCGGGCGGAGCCACGGGTAGCGTGGCCGGGGGCGCTTCCGGGGCGGCAGCCGCCGTCAGCGGGGTGCCCGCCGGGCCGCGCAAGCTGCCCAAGGGTGGGCCCTCCAAGGCCGAGCAGAAGAAGTACCGCCTGGCCCTCGAGGCCCTGCGCAGCGGCTCGGTTCGCAGCAGCAAGGGCCTGGCCAAGGAGGCCCTCAAGGCCTCGGGCCAGGACTTCTCCGTGGACCACATGGCCGACCACGGCACCGACAACTTCGAGCAGGACTTCACCCTGGGCCTGCTCGAGGGCAAGACCGAGATGGTGCGCGAGATCGACGCCGCCATCGACAAGATCGACGGCAAGGGCGACCTGCCCTACGGCGTCTGCGAGAGCTGCGCCGATCTGCCCGAGGAGCGTTGGGCGCGGGGCTGCGAGAGCTGCCCCTGGATCCCCAAGGGCCGCCTGGACGTCATGCCCCACGCCCGCTTCTGCATCAAGCGCCAGGAAGAGCTGGAGAACCGCGGTTGAGCGGCCCCGACGGCCAAGGCCGTCCCCTCGAGGCCAGGGCCCCTGAGGCCAGAGCCTCCGAGGTTGAGGGTGCTTCGGCCGACGCCGGGCGCCGCGCTCCCGGCGCGGGGAGCCGGGCCGGCGGGGCCCGTCCCGCCGGGCTGCGGCGGCTCAAGCTCGTGGCCTTCGTGCTGCTGGGCACGATGCTGGCGGCCGACCTGGTCTCCAAGTCCCTGCTCATGGACAGCCTGGTGCTGCGCGAGGGGCGCAACGGCGAGCGCGACGTCGACCTGATCCCCGGCTTCTTCGCGCTGCAGGGCACCTGGAACCCGGGCGTCACCTTCGGCATGGCGCGCGGCTACACCTTCGAGATCCTCGTGCTCACCGGGGCGGCCACGCTGGCCCTGCTCACCTGGCTCGTGGCCACGCGGCGTGCGAGCCGCCTGCTGCACGTCGGGCTGGGGCTGATCATCTCGGGCGCGCTGGGCAACCTCTACGACCGCATTCGCTGGTCGGAGGTGCGCGACTTCTTCCTGATCTATCTCGGTCGCCTCGAGAAGCCCGACTGGACCTGGCCCAACTTCAACGTGGCCGACGCCTGCATCGTGGTGGGCGTGGGCCTGGTGATCTGGGACGCGCTCTTTGGCCTGCACCCCACCGCGTCCAAGCGCGCCGCGCCGCCTGGCGGAGGCGAGCTGCCGTGAAGGCGCACGCGCCGCTGCCTGGGAGCGTGCCCGCCGCCGAAGCGGCCGACCTCTCGCTCAGGATCGGCCGGCTGACGCTCAAGAACCCGGTGGGCACCGCCTCGGGCACCTACGGCAAGGGCATCGAGTTCCTGCCCTTCTACGACACCTCGCGGCTGGGTTGCGTGGTGGTGAAGACGATCACCATGCTGCCGAGGCCGGGCAACCCGCCGCCGCGGCTGGTCGAGACGGCCGGGGGGCTGCTCAACTCGATCGGGCTGCCCAACCCGGGCGTCGAGGCCTACATCGAGCACGAGCTTCCCAAGCTGCGCACCCTGGGCGCGCCGCTGGTGATCAACATCGCGGGCCACGACGCCGCCGAGTTCGCGACGCTGGCGGCGCGCCTGGAGCGCGAGAGCGGGATCGACGCGCTCGAGCTCAACATGTCGTGCCCGAACGTGTCCGGGGGGCTCGACTTCAGCGCCTCGCCCGAGGCGGCCCGCGACGTGCTCCGCCGCGTGCGCGACGTGACGGCGCGGCCGCTGATCGCCAAGCTCTCGCCCAACGTGACCGACATCCGGCCCATCGCCGTGGCGGCGCAGGAGGCCGGGGCCGACGCCGTGAGCGCGATCAACACCTTCGTCGGCATGGCGATCGACTGGCGCGCGCGCGCGCCGGTCCTGGGCCGCGGCCTGGGCGGGTTGAGCGGCCCGGCCATCAAGCCGCTGGCGCTGCGCATCGTCTGGCAGCTCTCCAAGGTGCTGACGATCCCCATCGTGGGCATCGGCGGCGTGGCCACGGCCGACGACGCCATGGAGTTCCTGGTCGCGGGCGCGAGCGCCGTCCAGGTGGGCACGGCCAACTACATCAACCCGCGCGCGGCCATCGACGTGCTCGACGGCCTGCCGGCGCGCTTCGCCGCGCTGGGCGCGCGCTGCTTGAAGGACGTGGTCGGCACCCTGAGGATGCCCGCCTAGGTCCCTCCCGCAGCCTGCGCGCTCCCGGGCAAGGGAGGTAGGCGGCCCGTTCGCTGCTAGGCTCCAGCGCTTCCCCTCCAGGGCCGCCCGCGACGATGATCGGCACGCTGCTCAAGAAGATCTTCGGCACCCGCAACGACCGGGTGATCAAGTCCATCCTGCCGCTGGTCGAGCGCATCAACGCCCTGGAACCGGCCCTGGAGGCGCTCACCGACGCGCAGCTCAGGGGCCGCACGACCGAGCTCAGGGCCCGCCTGGCCCAGGGGGCCACGCTCGACGAGCTCCTGCCGGAGGCCTTCGCCGCCTGCCGGGAGGCCAGCAAGCGCGCGCTGGGCATGCGCCACTTCGACGTCCAGCTGATCGGCGGCTGGGTGCTGCACCGTGGCCGTATCGCCGAGATGGTCACGGGCGAGGGCAAGACCCTGGTGGCCACGCTGGCCGTCTACTTGAACGCCCTGGCCGGCCGGGGCGTCCACGTGATCACGGTCAACGACTACCTCGCGCGCCGCGACGCGGAGTGGATGCGCCCGGTCTACGAGGCCCTGGGCATGACGGTGGGGGCGATCCAGGCCCCCATGCACAGCGAGGAGCGCATCCCGATCTACCGCCACGACGTGACCTACGGCACGAACAGCGAGTTCGGCTTCGACTACCTGCGCGACAACATGAAGGTCAAGAAGGAGCTGCAGTGCCAGCGCGGGCTGCCTTTCGCGGTGATCGACGAGGTGGACTCGATCCTCATCGACGAGGCCCGTACCCCGCTGATCATCTCGGGCCCCTCCGAGGAGGACCGCGGCAAGTACGAGGAGGCCGACGCCGTTGCGCGTCGGCTCGCGCCGGGCGAGGACTTCGAGGTCAAGGAGAAGGAGCACCAGTGCGTGCTCACCGACGAGGGCCTGGAGAAGGCCGAGAAGCTCGCCGGCGTCTCGTTCTTCGAGGGCGGCGTGAGCGACTGGCCGCACCTGCTCGAGCAGGCGCTGCGCGCGCACCACATCTACGCGGTAGACAAGGACTACGTCGTCACCGACGGCCAGGTGATCATCGTCGACGAGTTCACCGGCCGTCTCATGGAGGGCCGCCGCTGGTCCGACGGCCTGCATCAGGCCGTGGAGGCCAAGGAGAAGATCCGGGTCCGGGAGGAGAACCAGACCCTGGCCACGATCACCTACCAGAACTTCTTCAAGCTCTACGAGCGCCTCTCGGGCATGACCGGCACGGCGCTCACCGAGGCCGCCGAGTTCTGGAGCATCTACAGGCTCGAGGTGGTGAGCATCCCGACCAACCAGCCGCTCATCCGCCTGGAGCTCGACGACCAGATCTTCCGCACCGAGAAGGAGAAGTACGCGGCCGTGGTGGAGGAGATCGCCACGGTGCACGCCACCCAGCGTCCGATCCTGGTGGGCACCACGAGCATCGAGAAGAGCGAGCGCCTCTCGGCCATGCTCGGGCGCCGCGGCGTGCCGCACGCCGTGCTCAACGCCAAGCAGCACGAACGCGAGGCGGTCATCGTCGCCGAGGCCGGCCAGCCCGGCAAGGTCACGATCGCCACGAACATGGCCGGCCGCGGCACCGACATCCTGCTCGGCCCTGGCGTGGCGGTCAACGGCGGGCTGCACGTCATCGGCACCGAGCGCCACGAGTCGCGGCGCATCGACAACCAGCTGCGCGGACGCGCCGGACGCCAGGGCGATCCGGGCAGCAGCCAGTTCTTCCTGAGCCTGCAGGACGACCTGATGCGGATGTTCGCGGGCGAGTGGGTGGGCACCTTCCTGGGCAAGCTGGGCATGCAGGAGGGCGAGGCCATCGTGGCCCCGATGGTCACGCGCGCCATCACGCGCGCGCAGAAGAAGGTCGAGTCGCGCAACTTCGAGATCCGCAAGAACCTGCTCGAGTACGACGAGGTCATGGACATCCAGCGCCGCGAGGTCTACGGTCTGCGGCGCACGCTGCTCGAGGGGGACGTCGAGCACCAGCAGCGCGTGATGCGCGCCTTCGTCGAGGCCACCGTGGAGGCCCACGTGCAGGAGTGCTTCGGGCGCGAGGCGCTGGAGGCCGACCGCGACCCCGAGGTGCTGGCGAAGTGGTTCCGACGGCACTTCGGCGTGGAGGCCCAGGCCGGGGAGCTCGCCGCCGGCGAGCCCGAGGAGGCGCGCAGCCTGCTCACGGAGCGCGCGCTGGCGGCCTGGACGCGACGCGAGGGCGAAGAGGGCGCGGAGGCGATGCGCTTCGTGGAGCGCTTCCTGCTGCTCAATGCCATCGACGCCAAGTGGAAGGACCACCTGCACGCCATGGACGGCCTCAAGACCGGCGTGGGGCTGCGCAGCTACGGCCAGATCGACCCCAAGGTCGAGTACAAGGTCGAAGGCCACCGGATGTTCTCGCAGATGCTGCGTGCCATCCGCGAGGAGGTCACCGACCTGCTGCTCAAGGTGCGCGTGACGCGCCAGGCCGAGGAGCAGCTGGCCGAGCGCTGGGACCAGCAGACCCTCATGGGTGGCGAGGCCTCGGCCACCGGGTTCGCCGCCGCGGCATCCCCTGCGGGCGGCCCGCCTCGCGCGTTGCCCGCCGCCGGCCCCGCCGCCCTGCCCGGTCGGGACGGGCGGCCCATCGGCTCGACCACCACCGGCCCCGCCAAGCCTCTCAAGAACTCGGCCCCCAAGCCGGGCCGCAACGATCCCTGCTGGTGCGGCTCGGGCCAGAAGTACAAGAAGTGCCATGGGGTCAACGAAGCCTGAGCGGCCCGCGTCGGTGCGCTCGCGCGTGCCGTCGCGGCTCAAGCGCTGGACCCTCGACGCGCTCTACGGCGCGCTCACCATCGTCCTGGCGCCCTACGCCTTGGCCCGCGTGCTGCGCGACCGCAAGACCCGCTCGCGCTGGCGCGCCTACGCGCGCGATCTGACCACGCGCTTCGGCCCGCGCCGGCGGCGCACGGGAGCGGCGCCCTGCGTGTGGATCCACGGTGTGTCGGTGGGCGAGGTGAAGGCTGCCGCCGACCTGGTGAAGCGCCTCCAGCAGGGCTGGCCCGGGGCCGAGATCGTGATCAGCGTGACCACGGACACGGGCCGGCGCGTCGCCTGTGAGCTCTACCCGGGCCAGCGCGTGGAGTTCTATCCCCCGGACCTCTCCTGGGTGGTGCGCGACGCCTTCGAGGCCGTGCGCCCCGACGTGGTGGTGCTGATGGAGAGCGAGTTCTGGCCCAACTTCCTGTTGGCCGCCTGGGACCGACAGGTGCCCGTGGCCCTCGTCAACGGCAAGCTCTCGGCGGGCAGCGCGGCGCGCTTCGCGCTGGTGCGCGGCCTGACCCGTCCGCTGCTCGGCTCGCTGGAGATCGTCTGCGTCCAAGCACCCGAGTTCGCCGAGCGCTTCCGCGGGTTGGGCGTGGTCTCCGAGCGCGTGTTCGTGACGGGCAACATGAAGCTCGACAACATCCCGATCCGCCGCGAGGGCGCGTGGGCCGACAGCCTGCGCCAGCTCCTGGCGCTGCCCGAGGGCCGGCGCGTGCTCGTGGCCGGCAGCACCCATCCGGGCGAGGAGCAGGCGTTGGCCCGCATCGTGCGTCGTCTGGGGGCGGCGGGGCATCCCGTGACCCTGGTGGTGGCGCCGCGCCACCCGGGGCGCGCCGAGGCGGTGGCGCGCGACATCCGCGCCGAGGGGCTGACGGTGGCGCTGCGCAGCCAGGCCACGCTCGAGTCTCCGCCCGCGCCTGACGCGGTACGCGTGCTCGATACGGTGGGGGAGCTGGAGCAGGCCTACGCCCTGGCCGACGCGGTGTTCGTGGGAGGCACGCTGGTGCCGCACGGCGGCCAGAACATGATGGAGCCCGCCAGCCAGGGGCGCGCGGTGGTGGTGGGGCCCTACGTGCACAACTTCCGCAGCGAGGTCGAGATGCTCTCGGGCGCCGGCGGTCTGACTCGGGCGGCCGACGAGGCGGGCGTGGAGGCCACCTTGGCTCGCTGGCTGGCGGATCCCGAGACGGCGCGGCTCCAGGGCGAGCGCGCACGCGCCGTGCTGGAGGTCAACAAGGGCGCCACTGAGCGCACGCTCGAGGTGCTCCGACCCTTGCTTGACCGAGCGCTGCGGGGCGCACAGGGACCCGCCGACGCGCGCTAGCGGCCTTCGCCTCAAGATCGGCGTGGACGCGGCGTTCCTTGCGCGATCCACCGTCAGGGGAGGCCAGTCTCCACGCACCGCCGCGCTGGATGCGGTGCGGAGGGCCGCCGCGGAGGACGCCGTGTAGTCTTCCTACAGTAGGACGACGCGGT
>JANOFW010000129.1:0-7655 GCA_031413835.1 Planctomycetia bacterium | reverse complement strand
GGGCAGGCCACGGTGCGCCTGGACGTCGCGGGGCTCACGCTCGAGGCCAAGGACGGCACGCTCACGGCGCGGCGCTCGCGCGAGGAGGCCCCGGCCGAGGTTCGCCTGGCGCGGGCGGGGGGCGCGGCGCTGCTCCTGCCGCTCACGGGGGAGGGGCGCTACGGGCCCGTGGCCGCCGAGGCCGACGCCTACACCTTCAGCGACCCCGCGGCCTCCGCGCCCGTGACCCTCTCGGTTCCGGGCCCGCTGCTGGAGGCAGGCGGCCTGGGCTTCGACCTGGGCACCTCGATCACGCACAAGAAGTCCGTGGTCGAGCACCTCAAGGGGCCGCTGCTCAACACGCTGCTGCTGGCCACCGCGGCGCTCGTGCTGCAGTTCTCCCTGGGCGTGGCGCTGGGCGTCTACTCGGCGGTCAAGCGCGGCGGCTTCACGGACCGCGCGCTGACCCTGAGCTCGCTCTTCATCTACTCGATGCCCGTCTTCTGGCTGGCCGTGATGCTCCAGCTGCTCTTCGCCGTGAAGTTGGGCTGGCTGCCGGTGGCCGGCATGTACGAGGAGGGCGGCGGGAGCCTGCTCGACCTGGCCAAGCACATGATCATGCCGGTCTTCGTGCTCGGCCTGGGCGGTGCCGCCGCGACAGCGCGCTACCAGCGCAGCTCGATGCTCGAGGTCTTGAGCCAGGACTACGTGCGCACGGCCCGCGCCAAGGGCCTGGACGAGCGCACGGTGATCTGGCGCCATGCGCTGCGCAACGCCCTGCTGCCCACGATCACGCTGCTGGGCCTCTCGCTGCCTTTCCTGGTGAGCGGATCGGTGATCACCGAGCAGATCTTCTCCTGGCCCGGCATGGGCCGCGAGGCCATCAGCGCGATCTCCAACCGCGACGTGTTCGTGGTGACCGGCGTGACGCTCGCCGCCACGACCATGGTCGTCGTCGGCAGCGTGCTCGCCGACCTGCTCTACGCCCTGGTGGACCCGCGGGTGCGCATCACATGAGGCCGCGCCTTCACGAGTCGCTGATCCCGGGCCTGGGGCACCTGAGGCGCGGTATTCACGGCGCCTGGCGCCCGCTTCTGTTCTTGGGCGTGTGGCTCGTGATCCTCGGGGGGCGCTGGGGGCGGCTCCAAGAGCTCTGGGGTGTATGGAGCGCCGAGAACCTGGTGGCCTTCGCCTTCCTGGCCCTCTTCCCGCTGGTCCTGATCGGGGCCACGCACAGGAACCTGGTCGAGAAGGTGGTGCCGCGCCCGCGCGAGGGACTGGGCACCTGGGCGCTGGCCTGGCGCGACTTCAAGCGCCGGCCCAGCGGCACCTGGGGCTTGATGCTGCTGGTGCTGCTCTACATCGTGGTGTTCCTCGCGCCGGTCCTGGCGCCCTACGATCCCGACGCGCAGCCGCCGCGCGACACGATCGTGGTGCAGGCCCTCGCGCCCGGGACCCAGGTGACGATCCTGGGCGACACGAAGCGCGGCGAGCGCTACTGCCTTTCGTGGCGCCACGAGGGCGAGAAGCTGATCCTCGACCGCGGTCCGCGCGCCACGGCCGAGAACGAGGTCAAGCTCAAGGACCTGGGCGAGCCCCGGCGCGGCTGGTTTCGCCGGGCGGAGACGGTCCAGCGCACGCGGGTGGGGGACACGGAGGTGCTCTTCCGCGAGGAGCGCTACCTGCTGGGCACCGACACGAACGGCCGCGACCTGCTCTCGCGCCTGATCTACGGCAGCCGCATCTCGCTCTCGATCGGCTTCCTGGCCATGGCGCTCGCGGTGGGCCTGGGCATCCTCTTCGGCGCCGTCGCGGGCTACGTGGGCGGGTTCCTCGACGCCTCCATCATGCGCTTCGTGGACATCCTGCTGGCCTTCCCGCGCCTGCTGCTGCTGATGCTGATCATCACGGTCTACGAGGGCGCCGGCATCTGGACGGTGGTGCTGGTGCTGGGCCTGACGGGCTGGATGGGCGTGGCGCGCCTGGTGCGAGCGGAGTTCCTGCGCTTGAAGGCGCTCGACTACGCCACCGCCGCGCGCGCCCTGGGCTTCTCGCGCCCGCGCATCATGTTCCGTCACCTGCTGCCCAACGCCATGGCGCCCGTGATCGTCTCGGCGACGCTGCGCGTGGGCGAGACGATCCTGGTGGAGGCTTCGCTCTCCTTCCTGGCCCTGGGCGTCAAGCCCCCGACCGCCACCTGGGGCAACATCGTGGACGACGGCCGCAGCGTCCTGGCCACGGCCGGCTTCATCGCTACCTTCCCCGGCCTGTGCATCGTGGCCGCCGTGATCTGCTTCAACCTCGTCGGCGACGCTTTGCGTGATGCCCTCGACCCCCGCCAGCGTGCGTAGAGGCGCCCCCGCGCCCCCTGGGGCATTGAGCGAGGGGTGGGGGCCGGGTAGGGTCACGGCCCGTGACTCGGAACACCGCCGCGCTCGCCGTGCTGGTCTTGGCGGCGGCGATCGTGGGAGGTTGCGGTGGGGATCCCTACGCCGGGCAGCCGACGGAGGGCACGCTGCGGGTGGTCCTGATCAGCGAGATGAAGGGCTTCGATCCGACGCAGGCCGACGAGGAGATCAGCAACGTCTGCGTCTACAACTTCTTCGACCAGCTCTACGAGTACCACAACCTCAAGCGCCCCTTCGAGCTCGTGCCCTGCTTGGCGGAGGCGATGCCGGAGGTGAGCGCGGACGAGCTGACGGTCACGGTGCGGCTCAAGAAGGGCGTGCGCTACCACGACGACCCGTGCTTCACGAAGACGGGCGGCAAGGGCCGCGAGATGGTCGCCTCCGACGCGGTGTTCTGCTTCAAGCGCATGATGGACGCCAATGTCCACAGCCCGGGCACCTGGCTGATCGAAGGCTACATCGTCGGCCTGGACGACTTCCTGGCGGCCAGCGAGAGCGCCACGGGCCCCAAGGACCCGGGCGTCTACGGTCCCGAGCACGGCTACCCGGAGGTCGCGGGCCTCTCGGCCCCCGACCCCCACACCTTCGTCATCAGGCTCACCAGGCCCTACCGCGAGCTGACCTGGGTGCTGGCGATGTCCTACTTCAGCATCTACCCCCCGGAGGCCGTGCAGCACTACGGGAGGGCCTTCCGCGAGCATCCCGTGAGCACTGGGCCCTACCTGCTCGAGTCCTACGAGCGGGCGCAGCGCATGGTGCTCGTCAGGAACCCCGACTACCGCGAGGACGTCTACCCCTCCGACGGCTCGCCCGGCGACGCCGAGAAGGGTCGTCTCGACCTGGCGGGCAAGCGCCTGCCCTTGAACGAGCGCGTGATCGCGACCGTGATCAAGGAAGACACGCCCATGTGGCTGTACTTCAGCGCGGGGCACCTGGATCGGGCCGGCATCCCCAAGGACAACTTCGAGACCGCCGTGGATGTCGAGACCGAGCAGCTGAAGGGGCTGATGGTCGAGCACCAGGTGCGGCTGGAGCGCGATCCGCGCATCGAGGTCATCTACGACTGCTTCAACTTCGACGACCCCGTGGTGGGGGCCAAGGCGGGGGAGAAGGGCCGAGCGCTGCGGCGCGCGATGAGCCTGGGCCTGGACGAGGAGTGGGCGCGGGTCAACCTCTACAACCGGCGCGTCTCGCGGGTCGAGGGGCCCGTGCTCAGGGAGTTCCCCGAGCACGACCCCGCCTTCAAGAACCCCTGGAAGCGCCGGCCCGACGAGACCATGGACCAGGTGCGCGAGCGCGCGCGCAAGGTCCTGGCCGACGCGGGGATGGCGGGGGGCGCCGGTGTGCCCGTGATCTACGTGGACGTCACCGATTCCAGCACGGACGAGCAGTTCTTCGTGTCGTTCCAGGACGACATGCAGGCGATCGGCCTCAACGTGCAGGCCTACAAGGCCTCCTGGCAGGAGCAGATCCGGCGCCAGCGCGAGTCGAAGTACCAGATGGTGGGCCTGTCCTGGGGGGCGGACTACCCCGAGGCGCAGAACTTCCTGCAGCTCTACTACGGGCCCAACCGCTCGCCGGGCAGCAACTCGAGCAACTACGCCAACCCCGAATACGACGCGCTCTACGAGCAGGCCATCGCGCTCAAGCCTGGGGCGGAGCGCACCGAGCTCTACCGCCGGCTCGAGCGAATCGTGGTGGACGACGCCGTGTGGATCTTCCGCTACCGGCGCGAGCAGTGGAGCCTGCTGCAGCCCTGGCTCAAGGGCTTCCGCTACAACGACATCTCGCTCAAGAGCTACAAGTACTCGCACGTGGACGCGGCCAAGCGGCGTGAGCTGACGGCCGGCTGGAACCCCGTCCATTGGTGGCCCTCGATCATCGCCCTCGGCCTCGTGGCCCTGCTCGTGGGCCTCACCCTCCTGGCGGCTCGCCGCCAGGTGAAGGGCTGGTAGCCGGTGGGCTTCTACATCCTCCGCCGTCTGCTGCACGCCATCCCCGTGCTGCTGGGCGTCACGCTGATCACCTTCGTGCTGTTCCACGTGGTCTGCCCCAACGCGGCCGAGATCCTGGTGGGGACCAAGGGCGGCACGGGGGAGGAGATCAAGGCGCGCATCGCCAAGGAGAGCGCCCGGCTGGGCACCGACCAGCCGCTCACCGTGCAGTACGGCCGCTTCCTGAACGAGCTCGTGCACTGGGACTTCGGCCAGTCCTGGCGCCTGCAGAAGGGCCGCGACGTCATCGACATGCTCGGCGACGGCGTGGGCCCGAGCCTGATGCTGGCGGTGCCGGCCTTCTTGATCGAGCTGCTGCTGGCCGTCTCGCTGGCGCTCTTCTGCGCCTACTACCGCAACAGCGTGGCCGACATCACGACCGTGATCGTGACCGTGGCCATGATGAGCGTGCCGGCGCTCTCCTACATCCTCTTCGGGCAGTACTTCCTGGCCCACACCTGGAACATGTTCCCGGTCTTCGGCTACCAGCCGGGGCTGGCAGGCCTGGCCACGCTGGCCCTGCCGATCCTGATCTGGGTGGCCCTGGCCCTGGGCGGCGAGGTGCGCTTCTACCGCACGGTGATGCTCGAGGAGATGCGCAAGGACTACGTGCGCACGGCGGCGTCCAAGGGCCTCTCCACCAAGCGCATCCTGTTCAAGCACGTCTTCAAGAACGGCATGATCCCGCTGATCACGCGCGTGATCGTGACCGTGCCTTTCCTGATGCTGGGCAGCCTCCTGATCGAGCGCTTCTTCGGCATCCCCGGCCTGGGCTCGATGACCATCGACGCCGTCAACCAGAACGACCTGCCGGTCATCAAGGCGATGGTCGTGATCAGCGCCATCCTGCTGGTGGTCTTCAACCTGATCACCGACCTGTGCTACGCGCTGGTCGATCCGCGCGTGAGGCTCAAGTGACGCTCGCCGTGGCCCGCCACGTCCACGCCGTGGACCTGCCCGTACGCGGCCGGGGGGCGGTGCTCTCCCGGGTGGCGCGCCTCGTCTCCTGGCCGCTGGCGCTGCTCTACGTCCTGGTCGGCTTCGGCTGGAGGCTGCTTGCACTATTCGCCCGCGGCCTGCGCTACGGCACGCACCCGGAGCGCGGCCTTCCCGAAGGACTCCGGCGCCTGCGGCAGCACGCCGAGCAGGGCGCGCGCTATCTGGGGTTCGCCTCCGACGAGGTGCCCCGCTGGAACGGCACCCTGCGCCAGCCGGGGGAGTCCTACGGCCCCTGGCACGAGGCGCGCCGCCGCCTCAAGCGCAACCGCGTGGCGCTGGTGGCCTGGATCGGCCTGGCGCTCTACCTGATGGTGGGCATCGCCGCCCAGGCGGGCTGGATCGCCGAGGGCTACGGCCAGGCCGACAAGACGGCCGTCTACAAGGAGCCCGGGTACTTCGAGGGCCCCTGGTTCTTCGGCACCGACTACATCGGCCACAGCGTCGGGGCCATGGCGCTGCGCGGCACCGCCGTCGCGCTCTGGATCGGGACCTTCGCCGCCGTCGTCTCGTGCCTCATCGGCGGCATCCTGGGCGCCCTGGCAGGGTTCTTCGGCCGCTGGGTGGACGACCTGATCGTCTGGTTCTACACCACGCTCGAGAGCGTGCCCGAGATCCTGCTGGTGGTGGCCGCCGCCTACGTGATCAAGACCAACGAGGGCCTGCGCGACACCTACAACGCCTCCTTCCTCAAGGAGAGCCTGGGGCTGTCGCTGGGCCTGTTCTCGATCATCCTGGTGATCGGGCTCACCTCCTGGACGGGGGTCTGCCGGCAGGTGCGAGGCGAGTTCATCCGCCAGCGCGACCTCGACTACGTCACGGCGGCCCGCGCCCTGGGCGTACCCACCCGGCGCATCATCTTCCGCCACGTCTTCCCCAACGTCATGCACCTGGTCCTGATCTCCTTCAGCCTGCTGTTCATCGGCGCCATCAAGTACGAGGTGGTCCTGACCTTCCTGGGGGTGGGGGTGGAGCCCGGCGAGGCCTCCTGGGGCCGCATGATCGACCAGGCCAAGCTCGACCTGCTGAGCGAGCCCACCAAGTGGTGGCAGCTCACGGCGGCCACGGCCATGCTCTTCGGCCTGGTCCTGTGCGTGAACCTGTTCGTGGACGCCCTGCGCGACGCCCTGGACCCCCGGCTCAAGGACTGAGGCCGGCCGCGATCGGTAAAGTCAGGGTGCCCGGCTGGTCGAGGAAGTGCGAATGGACTCCGACGCAAGCCCAGACACGCCCTCCGTCGCTTGCGCCTGTCCCCCCCGCCGAGTAAGTTCCCGCGCGATGCCTCAAGGCCGAGAGTGGATCGTCGACGCGTACGACTGCCCCGCGAACCGCATCGCGGGCGAGACCGGGCGCGAAGCGCTCACGTCGCTGTTCGCGAACGTGATCCGTTCCGTGGGCCTGCACCCCGTCGGCCAGGCCGTCTGGCAGCTGATGTCGCCGGCCGGGGCCGTCACCGGCATGGTCGCGCTGGTGGAGTCGCACCTCACCTGCCACAGCGATCCGTCCACCGGCTTCCTCTCGCTCAACCTGCTCTCGAACCGCACCACGCTGACGCCCGACTTCGACGGCCTGCTCACCCGCTACGTCGGGGCCGGGCGCGTCGAGGTGCGGGTGCTCGATCGCGGTCCGGCCGTCGCCGCCGCGCCCGCTGCCGTGCCCGCCGCGGCGGCCTCCTAGCCGTTCGACTGAGCCGGCGGCTCGACCGAGGCCCGCCGCACGCGCCGCTCCGCGAGCCAGGCCTCGAAGGTCCCGCAGAGGATCCAGAGGAAGCCGGAGGCCTCCATGCCTTCCTCCACGAAGCGCTTGTTGATGCGCTCGTAGCCCGGGGCCGAGGACGTCTCCCACATCGAAGTCTGACCGAGCACCAGCGCCTGGAGCGTGACCGCGATCGTGCCGAAGGCCATGAGCCAGAACGCCGGCGTCCCGATGAAGGCCCGGGCGTGCTCCAGGAACCGGTTCCTCGGCCGCAGGGCGAACCACGCGGCCCCGGCCAGGCTGGCGGCCATCACGACGCGGTGAGTGAGCCGGCCGAAGTTCACCTGGAGGACCTCGTCGAGCTCGCGGGCCAGCGCCGCGAGCAGCAGACAAGCGAGGAACGCGCGCAGCGGGCCGGGGGTCAGCAGCGTGAGCAGCAGCGCGGCGGTGAGGCTGCTGACGTGGGTCCACTCGAGCGCCCCGCCCTCCGCGAGCCACGTCCGGGCCTCGGCGTGGGTGGAGAAGTGCAGGTGCAGCACCAGGCCGCCGAGCTGCAGCGCGGCGTAGAGGACGAGCCGTACGG
>JANOFW010000128.1:0-1510 GCA_031413835.1 Planctomycetia bacterium | reverse complement strand
TCGATGGCCAGCGCCGCCTTCATGGCCGAGACCAGGCCCACGATGATGAGGATCTTGATCAGCAGGCCCTTGGCGATCGACGACGGCTCGAGCGCGAACTGCGCGGCCATGCTTCCGAGGTAGAGCACCAGGCCCGTGACCGTGGCCGCCACGGGCTTCCTCTCCACCATCAGGGCGCAGCCGATGAAGACCAGGCCCAGGAAGGCGCCCACGCCGGCGATCAGGCGGGTCAGCCGCAGGCCCTTGTCGTAGGCCTCGTCGAACTCGGCGCGCTCCTCGGGGGTCCGCGAGCGCACCTCGCTCAGCGAGCCGCCCTCGCTGCGCAGCTCGGCGTCCACGGCCTTGTCGAACTGAGCCTGGGCGTTCACGAACATGAAGCCGTTCACCGCGAGGGTCAGCAGCCCCACCAGCCACAGGATCACCTTGGCCTTCTTCAGCTCGCGTCCGCGCGACTGCTGCGCGAGGCTTCCGTACGGCGCGCGTTCCAGCGGCATGGCGGGGGCCCTCCCGGGGCGCGTCCAATCTAGCCCTGTGTCCCCCCGGCGCCACGACCGCGTTGCCGCGATCGGTAGCACGTCGGCGGCGCGTACGAGTGGCGCTGGCGCGCGCCCGTTCTCCCCCCCGGCCCCCCGACCGTCCTGCTCGGGCGCAGGACGGGGCACGCACCTTGCCCTGGGGCGTGCCTGGCCGCATCCTCGGCGGCGAGCCCATGCGATCGTCACCTTCGCCTGCCGTGAAGCCTCCCCGCGAGCCGACGCGCGAGGTGCTGCAGGGCGACGGCGTGGCCTGGCTCGCCGCGACGCCGCTGCCGCCCACGCAGGCGCTCGTGACCTCGCTGCCGGACGTCTCCGAGCTGGCGTCGCGCGACCTGGGGGCCTGGAGGCGCTGGTTCGTGGACACCGTGCGGCTCGCCTGCACGCAGGTGGCCGAGAGCGCGGTGGCGGTCTTCTTCCAGTCCGACATCCGGCACGAGGGCCTGTGGGTGGACAAGGGCGCGCTTGTGGCGCAGGGGGCTGAGGGGGCGGGCGCCGCCTGCCTGTTCCACAAGGTCGTCTGCCGCGCGCCGGCGGGGACGCCGACGCGGGGCCGGCCCGGCTACGCCCACCTGCAGGCGTTTTCACGCGGGCTGCGCCTGCCGCGCGCCCTGCCCGGTCCTGACGTGCTGCCAGCGTTGGGGGAGATGTCCTGGCCGCGTGCGATGGGCACGGCCGCCTGCGAGGAGGTCTGTCGCTTCCTGCTCGCCTCCACCGGCTGCCGCGTCGTGGTCGATCCCTTCTGCGGCCTGGGCACCATGCTGGCGGTGGCCAACGGCTACGGCCTGGACGCGATCGGGGTGGAACGCTCCGCCAAGCGCGCTGCGGCGGCGCGCGTCCTGCGCTTCCGCCGCGGCCATGGCCTGTGCTGAGCTGGCGCCATCGTCCGGCGTCCCGGAGCCAGGCTGGAGCCTGGCGTTCCCGGGGCGGCCCAAGAGGCCCGAGGTGGAGCGGCGGCACAGGGGTTCCGGGGCGGC
>JANOFW010000127.1:0-5031 GCA_031413835.1 Planctomycetia bacterium | reverse complement strand
CCCGGGCGCGCCGGGGTTGTACCCCTGCCAAACCCCCGGCCAAAACTTACGGGGCCCCCGGCACCCCCATGGTTCCGGGGGCCCGCGTTAGATCGGCCGGCGCATCTGCGCGCCGGGCGATTGCTACTTGCCGCAGGCCTTGCCGCCGCCGCCACAGGCAGCGCCGGCAGGCGCGCCGGCGGCCGGAGCCGCAGGCTCAGTGGAGGCAGCGGCCGGAACGACGCACTTGTCGTTCTTGCGCCACTCCCAACGAGCGGGCGACGTGCAGCGCGACTTCTTCTCGGTGGCGTACTTGGCCTCCACCGGGATCTCCTTGTAGTAGCCGGGCTGGCCGCAGACGCGCTCGGTGACGGTCTCCATCACGGCCGGGATCTGCTCCTGGTAGCACGAAGCAGGCTTCGTGCAGACCTGCCTGGTCTCGGTGCGGTAGGTGGCCGGCACGGTCGCCAGCACCCAGCAGTCACCCTGCTGCTCGCCCGAGTTCACGTTGGGCGCGCAGTCGATCTTGCGCCACTCCGTGCGCTCGGGGCACACCAGGACCTGCTCGGAGGTGGTCTGGTACTCGGCAGCCACCGGGATGCTGCGGCAGCTCGCCGGGCACTTGCAGACCTGGCGGGTCTGCTCGGTGTAGACCGGCTCGACCCACTCCTTGCGGCAGGAGGCGGGGCAGGTGCAGACCTGGACCTCGTACTCCTCGTTGACCGCAGGCACCATCACGCAGCACCAGGCCTCTCCGGCCTTGGCCTCGGCGGGCAGCGGGCCGCACTTGCCACAGGGGGCCGGAGCGACCGCGCACGGCTCACACGGCGGCGCGCAGACGGGCTCGCACGGGTTGGGCTCGTCGCACGGGTTGGGCTGATCGCACGGGTTGGGCTGGTCGCACGGGTTGCACTCCGTAGCGCACGGGTTGGGCTGGTCGCACGGGTTGCATTCCGGCGCGCAGGGGTTCGGCGTGTCGCACGGGTTCGGGCACGAGCTACAGCCCGTGAACCCAACGCCGATCACGACCGCAAGCAGGGCAATCGCCCCACGCAGCATGCTCGTCTTCATGGTCTCTCCTACCCTCCTGTTGAAAAACTCGGGCTGTTGTTGGATGTTTCGGCCACGCCTCTGATGCCGACGGCACCCGCCGTCGCCATCCTCCCGCCCAATCGTCCCAGGCGCAAGCCTGCAGCGACCGGACCACCGCAGACCCATCCATCCCTGTCGGTTCGCCGGGCCGGCGTGAACCGGTACGGGATCGGCCTATCGGATGAGCGCTGCGCTGCCAGATGATGTAGCCGAGGAACCCCACCTAGGCAATGAATCTCCGGTCACAGGGCCATCGAAGGCCTCCTGCAAGGCAGGCACACGGGGCCCGGATGCCCCGCAGAGTGGCGCCGCGCGCCCAATGTCACGAAAATGTCATGTGAAAAGCGCTCGCTGTACGGCAGGCGAGTCTGGGCCGACCCGCCGGTAGCCTGTCGCCCTCTCTCCGAAACGAGGTGCGACCATGGAAGCCACCGCGATGCGTCTGCCCAGCGGCGAGGGTTGGTCCTACCTCGGCGGACAGGCTGGCGCCAAGGAGCCCTTCGACCTCGTGGTGCGCGCCTTCGGGGCCCCCGTGCTGGCCGCCGTGGGCGACCAGGAACGCGGTCCCGACAGCGAGGCCGTGCTCGTGCCCGCCGGAGAGGGCCGACGCCTGTGCGGGCTGCACTTCTTCGCCCGCCCGGCCTCGGCCCTGGGTGGCGCCCTGGTCACCTTCCGGGGGATCTGAGCGTGTGGCGCTCGCGAGCGCGAGGTGGTGGTCTCTCCATGGCACTCGCCGCGCTTGCGCTGCTGGGCGCCTGCCGCCCGGCCACCCTGGACTCGGCCGACCGCGAGGTCTACGGCGCCCTGGACCGGCGGCGTTCCTGCGTGCCGGAGGTGGCGGGCTCGCTCGACCTGGAAGCGGCCGAGGACCGCGCCCACGCTACGCGGGCCGAGGCGCTCCTCGGCGTGGCCGGTGCGCGCCTCACCCTGCACCAGGCCCTGCAGCTGGCCGCCCGCGCCAGCCGCGACGTGCGCACCGAACGCGAGGACGTCTACCTCCGGGCCCTCGATCTCTCGACCGTGCGCCACGACTTCCAGGCCATCCCCTTCGCCAGCGGCGGCGGCGCGATCGAGGCCATCGACGGCTCCACCTCCGTGAACGGCAACCTGGAGGCGGGCTTCTCCAAGGTCCTCGAGCGTGGAGGCAGCATCGCGCTCACGCTGGCCAGCGACTTCCTCGACAACCTCACCGGCAATCCGCTGGGAACGGCGCAGTCGATCCTGGCCCTGGACCTGGTGCTGCCGCTGGTGCGCGGCTCGGGCCTCGCCGCGCGCGAGCGCCTCACGCAGGCCGAGCGCGACGTGATCTACGCGCTGCGCTCCTACGCGTTCTTCCAGCAGGGCTTCGCGGTGGACGTCGCGGCAGCCTTCTACCGGGCCGTCGAGGCGCGGGACACCTGGCAGAACGAGCAACGCACCTACGAGAGCCTGCGCGCCTTCGAGGAGCGGCAGCGCGCCCATGGACGCGAAGGCGCCGGTCGCATCCCCGAGTTCCAGGTGGAGCAGACGCGCCAGGACACCCTGCGATCGGACGACCGCCGCCAGCAGGCGCGCGTCTCCTACGTGGGCGCCCTCGACGCCTTGAAGCTGTTGCTGGGCCTGCCGGTGCTCGCCGACGTGGGGCCCGACGACGCCGATCTCGAGGCCCTGGCGCGGCGCGGCCCCGTGGGCCCGCCCTACCTCGAGGAGCAGGCGCAAGCCGAGGCGGGGCGCCGGCGCCTCGACCTGAGGAACGCACGCGACCAGGTGGAGGACGCGCGTCGCAAGGCAGAGGTCGCCCGTGACGGGCTGCGCGCCCAGGTGGACCTCGAGCTCGGCGGCGACCTCACGACGCCCTCCAGCGAGCCGCTCGACCTGGCGGAGGCCTCGCACCGCCTGTCGGCGGGGCTGCAGCTCGACCTGCCGCTCGACCGCACCCCCGAGCGCAACCTCTGGCGCGCGGCCTTGATCCAGGCCGTGCGCGCCTGGCGCGGCCTGGAGGCGCTCGAGGACCGGATCGCCGTCGAGGTGCGCACGGCGTTGCGCAGCCTCGAGGAAGCGGCCCGCAGCTACGCCATCCAGCTCGAGGGCGTGCGGCTGGCCGAGCGCCGGGTCGAGAGCACCCGGCTGCTGCTGGAGGCCGGGCAGGCGCAGACCCGCGACGTGCTCGACGCGGAGAACGACCTGGTCGAGGCCCGCAACGCGCTCACCGGCGCGCTCGTGGATCATGCGGTGGCGCGCCTCGAGCTGGAGCGCGCCGTGGGCACGTTGCGCGTGGACGGCGAGGGCCTCACGAGCGAGCTGCCCCCCCTGGAGTCGGCTGGGACGCCCGCAGCGAAGGCGGCGCCCCCCCAGCCCCCCGTGCCTGCTCCTCCCCCGCCGCCGCCCGCACCCGGCCCCGGCGCGGCGCACCCCGCCGGGGGCAAGTAGCCTCTGCTCCATGGCTGCACGCAGATTCCCGCTGATCGGACTGCTCCTCGTGGGCGTGTTGGCGGGGGCCGCCTGGTGGGCTTGGAACACCTTCGCCCGTCCCCCGGCCGCGGCCGAGCCGGTGCTGCACACGGTGACGCAGGGTCGGCTGCGCGTCACGGTGCTCGAGAGCGGCAGCCTGGAGGCGCTCGAAAGCACGACGATCGTCAACCAGGTCGAGGGCCAGACCGCGATCCTCTACCTGGTCGAGGAGGGCACGCTGCTCACGGCCGAAGACGTGGCCCAGGGCCGCGTGATCGTCAAGCTCGACTCGAGCGAGCTCGAGGAGCGCATCGCCAAGCAGGACCTCGACGTGCAGGCCGCCCGGGCCGCCAAGGTCAACGCCGAGGCCAGCCTCTCCATCCAGGTACAGGAGGACGCCAGCAAGGAGCGCCAGGCCACGCTCGATGTGGAGTTCGCCGGCGTGGACCTCAGGCGCTACGTGGGCGAGGAGCTGGCCCAGCAGCGCGAGCAGGCGCGCCGACGCGTCCTGGCGGGCGCGCACAAGGACGAGGACCTCGACCGCGCGATCCAGACCCTGCTTGGCGACGAGCGCTTGAAGGGCGAGGCCCTCCAGACCCAGCGCAGGCTGCGCAGCGAGATCTCCCTGGCGCAGGAGGAGCTCAAGCGCGCCCAGGTCAAGTGGGACTGGAGCAAGAAGCTGCTCGAGAAGGACTTCGTCAGCCGCGACGAGGAGGACGCCGACCGTCTGGCCGTGGAACGGCGCAAGATCGAGCTGGAGCGCGCCGAGACCTCCTACACGCAGTTCGCCACCTACGACTTCGCCAAGGAGCTCACCCGGCTGCTCAGCGGGCTGATCGAGGCGGAGGGCGAGCTGGGTCGCGTCAAGGACCGCGCGCGCGCCGCCCAGGAGCGCGCCACGGCCGAGGTCGCGGCCAAGAAGGAGCAGGAGGCCCTCCAGCAGGCGCGCTACGAGAAGTACGTGGCGCAGCGCAAGGCCTGCGTGATCACGGCGCCCAAGCCCGGCCTCGTGCTCTACGCGAGCAGCGGCGGCGACAACCGCTACGGCGGCGAGGAGCGCATCAAGGAGGGCACGCAGGTGCGCGAGCGCCAGCCGATCCTGACGCTGCCCGACACCGACCAGATGGGGGCGCGCATCAACGTGCACGAGTCCGTGGTGGACAAGGTCGCCCGCGGTCAGGCCGTGACGGTGACGGTGGACGCGATCACCGACCAGCCCCTCGAGGGCCTGGTCGAGAGCGTCAAGACGCTGCCCAACTCGACTGACCGCTGGATGAACCCCGATCTGAAGGTCTACGCCACGCTGATCCGCCTGAAGGGCGTGCTGCCCGGCATGCGGCCGGGGATGAGCGTCAAGGCCGAGATCCTGGTGGCCGAGGTGCCCGACGCGATCCAGGTCCCGGTGCAGTCCGTGGCCGGCGCGGCGGGCCGACCCACCGTCTGGGTCTACGCGGAAGGCAAGACACTGCCGGAAACTGCTCGGGGGCCGCATGACTTCGTTCGCCTATCAACTCGCTCGGCGTCGGCGGG
>JANOFW010000126.1:0-2867 GCA_031413835.1 Planctomycetia bacterium | reverse complement strand
GGCAGCAGCAGTCGCACGCCCCAGGCCGCGTTGAAGCCCCAGACGAAGAGCGCCAGGCCGCGTTTCCAGGGGCGCTCGAAGGGCGTGCCCGCGAGCGAGCGCGCCCAGGCCACCGCCATCCACCACGCGGCCAGCGAGACGAGCACGACGAGCACGTGCGCCGTCCCGTAGGGCACGAACGCGGCCATGCTACGGGAAGAGACGCAACGCGGTGCCCGAGACGATCTGCTCGATCGCGGCCGCCGAGAGCGGCAGGCGGCGGACGGCCTCGAGGTTCTCCTTCACCGGCGGGATGCCGGGGCTGGGCCAGTCGGTGCCGAAGCAGCAGCGCGAGGCGATCTCCTCCAAGCGCGGGAACCACTCGGGGATGCGCGCCGGGGGGATGCCCGAGAGATCGAGGTGGAAGCGCGGGAAGCGCCGCAACAGGAACCAGGCCTCCTCGGTCCACAGCGGGCGGCCGCCGTGGGCGAGCAGCACGGTGAGCTCGGGGAAGTCGTTGCCCACGTCGTCGAGCTGCAGCGGGTCGCCGAACTTGACGCGCGCGCCGCGAAAGATGCTCGTGCCGGTGTGGAACATCACGGGGATCCTCGCGCTCGAGGCCACGCGGTAGAGGTCGGCCAGCTGGGGGTGCGCGCCCAGGTAGTCGTTGGGCGCCACCAGCATGTGCGGCCCGTGCACCTTGAAGAGCCGGGCGCCCTTCTCGACCAGGCGCTCGGCCTGGGCCCGCATGTCGGGCGTGAAGCGCGGGTTCAAGCCCACGCACGGCAGCAGGCGCTTGGGGGCGGCCTTGCAGTAGTCGAGCACCCAGTCGTTGGTGGCCTTGCCGAAGCCCATCACGTCGGGCGCTTCGTAGTTGATCAGCACCATGCGCTCGACGCCGGCCGCGTCCATGTAGGCCAGCAGCGCCTTGGAGCTGTCGAAGCAGGCCTCGGCCGCGGCGGCGTCCTTGCAGCCCTTGCGGAAGGCCTCCAGCACGGCGGGCTTGAGCTGCTCGCGCGGCTGGATGTGGACGTGGACGTCGGTGACGGGCCCACCCACGCGCTAGGTCCCCGCCGGCCAGTCGTAGAAGCCCCGGCCGCTCTTCTTGCCGAGCCTGCCTTCGGCCACCAGGCGCTTCAAGAGCGCGGGAGGCGCGAAGCGCCGGTCGTCGAGCGTCTTCGCCAGGTGCTCGGCGATGCCCAAGCGCACGTCGAGACCCACGAGGTCGGTCAACCGCAAGGGGCCCATGGGGTGGCCGTAGCCCAGCGTCATGGCCGTGTCGATGTCCTCCGCGCTGGCCACGCCCTCCTCCACCATGCGGATGGCCTCCATCCCCAGGGTGATCCCCAGCCGGCTGGTGGCGAAGCCGGGCGCGTCGTTGACCACGATCACCTTCTTGCCCATGCGCTCGCCCACGCCGCGCGCCGCAGCCAGTGTCCCGGGCGTGGTGGCGGCCGTCCTGACCAGCTCGAGCAACGCCATGATGTGCACGGGGTTGAAGAAGTGCATGCCAACCACCTGCCCGGGGCGCCCGCTCGCGGCGGCGATCTCGGTCACCGGCAGAGACGAAGTGTTGCTGGCCAGGATGGCGTGCGCCGGCGCGTGTTTGCCCAGCGTGGCGAAGATGCTGCGCTTGAGCTCGAGCTTCTCGGGCACGGCCTCCACGATGAGGTCCGCCGTCTTGGCGGCCTCCTCCAGGCTGGGGGCCGCCGCGCGCACGCGCGCCAGCGCCGCCGCGCGGGCCTCGGGCGTGACCTTGCCCTTCTCGACGCCCTTGTCGAGGTTCGACTTCACGCTCGCCAGCGCCTTGGCCACGGCCGCGGGCGCCACGTCGAAGATCGCGGCCTCGTAGCCGGCCAGCGCCGCCACCTGCGCGATGCCGTGGCCCATCGTGCCCGCGCCGATGACGAGGATCTGCTTCACGTCGCGCTGCGACTCGTGTTGCGCTGCCATGGTCCTGGCCCTCCGAAGGGGCGGGACCGTATCACGGCGCCCGGTGCGCCCGAACGCGCGCGGCCAGCGCTCTTGCCGCGACCTACGGGTGTTGCGGAGCAGGAGGCTGCGGGGGCGGGCCGTAGACGGGGGGACCGTAGACCACGTAGCCCGGGGGCGGCGGGCCGTAGGCCGGGCCGTAGATCACGTAGCCCGGAGGCGGGGCGTAGCACGGCGGCGGCGGCTCACAGGGGGGCGGGCAGCAGCGGCCCTCCTGGTCGGCGGCGATCTCGTCGCCGGCCATCGAGCCCACGACCAGACCCATCAGGCCGCCCAGGAGCGCGCCCTCGCCCTTGTGGCCGGGTGCCGAGGCGGCCGCGCCCAACGCCGCGCCCACGGCCGTGCCCCCGATGGTGCCCGCGGCCCGGGTGTGGCCGGGGCCCTGGGCACAGGCCGGGAACGCGACGGCGGCCACGGCCAGCAAGACGGTGGGCAAGGCAAACTGGATGCGCATCGGGATCTCCTCGGGCGGCGGCCGGTTCGCGCACCTCCCTGGAAGCCGTCAAGCCTACTCCCGCTTGCCGGGGGGGCCACCTTGCGAGGCCTTTGGGGCGCCCCCCACGGCCTCGGGCTTGAGCTGGCGGGCCCGCACCACGCGATTGTGGGCCCGCAGCGAGCCGCCCGTGACCGGCCCGGGCAGGCGCGCCTCGCCGTAGGAGGCCCAGGCGCAGCCCCAGAGGTGGGGCACCTTGTCCACCGTCAAGCACAGGTGGACCGCGTCGGGCCCCCCGCTCGTGACCCGTTGGGCCCTCGGCGTGCCGCGCCGGCGGCTCACGGCTGCTCCCCCTCGGGCAGGGCCCAGAGCACCAGGTCGCACAGGCCCTTGCCCTCGCCCAGCAGCCGCAGCACGTACTTGCCATACGAGGGCAGGCTCAGGCGCGTGACGCAGAAGCCCA
>JANOFW010000125.1:0-16721 GCA_031413835.1 Planctomycetia bacterium | reverse complement strand
CGTGTCTTGCTGGGCTCCTACGAGGGCGCTCGCCACCGTCCCCCCATCCGCCCAACGTGCGTAGAAGCGCTTCATGAGGAAGGTCGTCGACGCATCGTCGACGTTCCACAGGCTGGCGAGGACCCGAGGCGTCCCCGCATGCATGAACGCGCATGCAAGGCCTGTCATGCCTTCGCCGCGCACAAAGGACCCACGGCCGGTCTGGCAGGCAGAGAGCACGACAAGATCGCTCTGGAAGCGCAGCCGGAGGACTTCGATGGCCGTCAGGAGCCCGTCCTCATCGGCGTCGGGCGTCAAGGCCACGCACGAGAGCGCCGGCCACTCGACATCTACCAGGCCGTGGGCCGAGAAGTGGATGCTGCGCCACCACGCGTCCGCACCCTTCGCGACCAGGGCCTCCCGGAGCGCGCGCTCGTTGGCTTCGGCGCCCAACAGCTTCCGGTCCATCGGGCCTACCGCCAGAGCCTCGACCTCCTCCTTCGAGTGCGCCAGCGCCCCGAGTTGGCGCCCTCCGCGACGAGAGAGGACCGTAGGATCCACGGATCGTCGATAGTCCGGGTTGCCTACGCCGAGGACGCCCCTCCCCTTGAGGCGTCCCTTCCTCACGAGCTCTGCGAACGTGGTACCCGACGGCTCAAAGGCGACCTCGCTTCCCTCCTGGAGGAGCAGCGAGAACGGCACGTAGGCCAGAGCACGATCCGGGCTGATCAGGACTCGCAGCGGTCCCTTGGGTAGCTTGAGCGCACGGACCAGGTGCTCGCGCAACGGCCGCAGCGTGGCCTCGCCCAGGACAGCGGGGCGCCAGGGCCCTCCGGGCTCGGCCGGGCGCTCATCCGCGCCTGGCTGCGCGATGCGTGCCAGCGCACCATGCACGGCACGCATGGCTGCGGTGTCGTACTGCACCAGTCGCTCGGATTCCGCCTCGACGACGAGCGCATGCCCGACCGACTGCTGGAGATTGAAGGAGACGAACACGGTGGGCAGGCCGGCCGCCTGGACCGCTGCCGGTATGGGCGCTCCGACGCGCCGGAGCTCGGCCATTCGCCTGCGCACCTCCGCAACGGTCATGATGCTGGTGGGTACGATTCGATCCAGCGCCACGACCTCGGCACGCGCGAGCGCCTCAAGCGCCTGTTGCTCACCCGCACGCCACAGCAGGTAGGCTTGCCAGGCGCGCTCGACCGCCTCTCTGCCCTTGCGCTCGTCGCGAGCTGCGCAGTAATCCACGAAGGCCGCCACCTTCTTGGCCTTCGCTTGCTCCCACGCCTCGACCACCCTCGGATCGGCGCTCGCGCGTGCTGCCGCAGCACGGCTGCCCATGCCGCGTAGCAAAGCGGCTGCCTTCGCCTCCTCTAGGACTTCCCATGCGTCCGAGAGGCGGCCAAGCCTGGCGGCAGCGAGGATCCCCAGATCGAATGCATCGGCACACTGGGTCCGCGCTCGAGCCATGTCAGCATCAACGAGCCCGGCATGCACTTCGCGCATGCGCCGGATCGCGTCGCGCGAGCACGCAAGGACATCACCCCACCGTCCCTGCAAGCCGCCCGCCTGCGCCAATCCGACGGTCAGGCTGACACCCAACTGACGCATGTGGAGACGGTCGGCGGCCCCCAATGTGTCCGTGAACAGCTTCTCAGCCGTCACGGAAGCCTCAAGCACGATATGGAGTTCGCCCGCTGTGTGACGCGCCGCCAACGCTGCCCCCTCCATCCCCATCGTCGCATACGCCCTCTCGGCCTGCCGGAGGAGCTCCAGCGCACGCTCGCAGTCCTGGCGAACGATCAACTCACGGCGAGCCTGCACGTCCGTAGGCTCCCCTGCGGATCTGGCCAGGTCGGCTCGGGCCCGCCGCATCATGATGTCCGCCGTGTTGTGTTGCGCGGTGGCGACGCCCAGCGCGCTTCCCAGCAGCTCGAACTTGGCAAGTGCGCGCCCCTGAGCGTTCAACGCTTCGTCGAACCGTTCACCGTGCGCAAGCAGGATCGCAAGGTTCGTCTCAGCCCCGGCCCAGGCCGCGTCGGCCTCCTGGACAGCGGGGCTCTCGCTCTTTGAGGCGACAAGTGCAGCCTGCCGACTCTCCCGCACAGCCACGACCCGCTCCAGCGCCTCGACCCCTGCGCGGAGGTCGCCGCGCATCCAGTGGATGAGCCCGAGCCGCTCGAGATTCTCCAGCCTCGCCTCGGCGGCGTCAGGGCGGGCTGCGAGCACGGCTTCAACCTCGCCCTGGAGAGTCAGCGCCTCGGCAACCTCCCCGAGCTCAACCAGGATGCGCGAGGCCAGGCCCGTCGCCCTGACGGCCTCGATGAGCTCACGCTGGTTCTCGAAGAGATCGGCCGACTCCCCGAGGTAGTTCAAGGCCTCCGGGAGCCGGCCCACCTCAAACGCGATCTGCCCCGCGTCGAACAGGGTCTTTGCGACGCTTGACTTCTCGCCCGCCCGGCGCTGGCCCTCAAGCAGCCCCTCCGCGCAGCGTAGCGCGCGAACAAAGTCAAACGCTCGATACGCTCCCACCATCGCCTCGCGGTAGGCGGACTCGGACCGCGCATACCAGCCAAGACTCCAGGCAAGCGCCCCGGCCTGCTCGTCGTCCACGACACCCGCGCCCGGTCCGAAAAGGCCTGCGCGCGCCTTGGCCCGTGCCGTCAGAAGCCGCACACCGAGGATCGTCAGGCTGGCCTCGCCCAACTCCAGGCCGTCCAACACACGCAGGGCGCTAGCGGGGTCGTCGGAGTCCAGGGCCCCTTCCGCTCCGGCGAGTCTTGCGTCCAGCGCGGCCCGAACGCCTTGCCGCGGGCCCTTGCGCAAGCAGGCGACCAGCTCCGCGCCATCCTCCCGCAGCAACCCGGCCAACCGCAGTGCGTCCGGCGTATGCGTCCGGTGAAACCCATGTTTCGGCAGCCCCGCTGATCCGCGATGGTGTGCGGCGTCCCCGGAGGCGCCCATGGGTTCCAGCACGATCCGACGGTTGCGAGGCGCGGCGCGCGAGGCGCATGCCCGGGAGGCGATCGGCCGCTTCGTGGCCAGCGGCACTGGGCGGGCCGCGTTCTGCCGCAAGGAGGGGATCAGCCCGGTGACGCTCTCGCGCTGGCTGGGGGAGTTCGGCCGCCCGACCCCGCCCAAGGCCGGGGGCGGCTTCGTCGAGGTCCGCCTGGAGCGGACGGCGAGCGCTGGCGGGTTCGACCTCGAGCTCTCCACGGGACGGCACCTGCGCATCCCGGTGGGCTTCGACGTCGGCGAGCTCGAGCGGCTGCTGGCCCTGCTGGAGCGTGCGCCGTGCTGAGCTTCCCGCCCTCGGTGCGCATCCGGCTCGCGGCCGGGGCCACGGACATGCGCAAGCAGTTCGACGGGCTGGCGGCGGTGGCGAGCCACGTGCTCAAGGAGGACGTCATGTCCGGCCACGTGTTCGTGTTCTGCAACCGCCGCAGGGACCTGATCAAGATCCTGTTCTGGGACCGTTCCGGCTTCTGGCTCCTGGGCAAGCGGCTCGAGGAGGGCACCTTCGCGTGGCCCGCCACGGCCGACGCGCCGTCGCTCGAGACCACGGTGCGCGAGCTGATGTGCGTGCTCGAGGGCATCGACCTCTCGACGGCGAGGACGCGCAAGCGCATGGAGCGGATTCCCGCGAGATGATCGATTGAGATTGTTTGCAATGTCCTTCCGGCATGCGAATCTCCGCGCGTGCCGGAGATCGCGCTCCCCCCCGACCTCGCCTCCGCGCACGCGATGATCCTCGAGCTCCACGCACAGTTCCACGAGCTGCGCGGGCAGTACGACGAGATCAAGCACCAGCTCGACCAGATGGCGCGTCGTATGTACGGGCGGCGCAGCGAGCAGCTGGACCCTGCGCAGCTCCAGCTGGCGTTCGCGGCGCTCAAGGCCGAGATGGCCGCGCTGGCCCAGCCCCTCGTGGAGCGGCTGGCGGAGCGTGCCGAGCCCATGCGGGCGCCGCGGCCCGGGCACGGGCGCCGGCCGTTGCCGCCCCACCTGCCGCGCGAGGAGCGGGTGATCGAGCCGGAGGCCGACGACCTGGTGTGCGCCTGCTGCGGGCGGGCGAAGGTGCGGATCGGGGAGGAGCGCTCCTCGCAGCTGGAGCACGTGCCGGCGTCGTTCAAGGTGATCGAGACGGTGCGGCCGAAGTACGCCTGCTCGCGGTGCAAGGACGGCGTCACGGTGGCCCTGGCGCCCAAGGGCCCGATCACGAAGGGGCTGGCGGCCCCGGGGCTGCTCGCGCACGTGGTGGTGTCGAAGTACGTCGACCACACGCCGCTGGCGCGCCTGACGACGATCTTCGCCCGGCTGGGCATCGACATCCCGCGCCAGACGCTGTGCGGGTGGGTGGAGAAGATCCATCTGCTGCTGGCCTTGGTGGAGGCGGCGCAGTGGCGCTCGGTGCTGTCCTCGCACGTGCTGGGCGCCGACGAGACGCCGGTGAACGTGTTGGAAGAGGGCCGCAAGCAGTGCGCGCGCGGCTACCTGTGGTGCTACGTGGGCGACGAGGACGAGGTGGTGTTCGACTTCAGCATGGGCCGTGGGTCGGAGACGCCGCTCAGGGCGCTGCGGGAGTACGTCGAGGGCGTGCTGGTGTGCGACGCCTACGCCGGCTACGACGAGCTGGACCGCACGAGGCCGCAGCTGGTGCGCAGCGGGTGCATGGCGCACGCACGCCGCAAGGTGTTCGAGGCCAAGGAGGGGGAGCCCGATCGCGCGCTGATCCTTCTGGCGCTGATCCGCCAGCTCTACGACCACGAGGCGTTCATCCAAGAGGCTGTGTGCACGACGCGCCCCGAGCGCCACGCGCTGGCGCTGGCGGTGCGACAGGAGAAGAGCCGGCCGGTGATGACCCTGATCGAGGAGCACGTGAAGCGCTACCGAGACCAGGTGCTGCCCAAGAGCCCGATGGGCAAGGCCCTGGGCTACCTCACGAACCAGTGGACGCCTCTCTCGCGGTTCCTTGAGGACGGCGCGATCCCGATCGACAACAATTCGGTCGAACGCCAGATACGCCCGATCGCCGTGGGGCGTGGGAACTGGACGTTCATCGGCAGCGAGGACGCCGGCCCGTGGGCGGCCCGGCTCTACGGGCTGATGGGCACGTGCCGCATGCAGGGCATCAACCCGTACGCCTGGCTGAAGGACGTGCTCGAACGCGTGCGCGACCATCCTCCGGATCGCATGCACGAGCTCACGCCCCGAGGCTGGAGGCTGGCGCGGGAGCAGGGACGCGAGGCCGGCCCCTGACCGAGTCGGGACGGCCGGCCGCGAGCAACGCGCAGATCAAGGGCCGGGGCAGCGCTACGCATTGAGGACGGACCCCCTGGGTTCACCGGACGCGTACCGTCCGGCAGCCGGTCATGGGCACACAAGTCGTCCGCAAACTCCCAAGGATCGATCTCGCGGGCCTCAGCGATCCGCGTGAACAGCCGGTCAAGCTCCGCCCCGGTCGCCTGGAGGGCTGCCCGCCGCAGATCGGCAGGAGGGTCCTCGCTGCCGCCCGCATGCTTGGGCCACTGGGACTCAACCGCGAGAAGGACCACCAAACAGAAGCAGCCTGTAGCGGAGACGCGCCTCAATGGGCGCCTCCTGCGCCAGGAACGACGCGCGCAGAGAACCTGCTCATGACAGGAGATCCTGCGGGTGTGTTGGTCCGGATGGCGCCACACCGCGAATCAGGGGCACCATCGAAGCTCGCTCTCCAACCGCCCCGACAGGACACGGTCGGAGGTCCGAAGGCCCCACACTCGTGGTGCCCGGCAGATCACTCCTCATCAGGCGGACACTCATTCACCATCGCAAAGTTCAGCACCACCTCCTCCTGGCTGCCGTTCGGGAGCTTGTTCCACAGCACCGCCACTCCGGTGACCGTTGCGTCTGCGTTGTTCCCCGTCGCGTCCAACCGGAGATGCCAGACGCGCTTGGTTGCCCCTAGACTCAGCGTTGCGCTGAGCACCTTCGCGGGAACAGCCTCGGCCACGGCCGGAAAGCAGACGTGGACGACCGTCGCGTTGTTCTCATCGGCGTGGACAGGCGAACTCTGGACGTACGCCGTGCCGGCCGCCGGGATGGGCTGCATGATCTGATGGGGAGCCTGTACGTTCGTGGCGCGAACCTTCCCCACGGGTCGGTTGCTCGTGTTCTTGAGCTTGATGTACTCATAGGGCTTCGGCAGGTGACCGGACGCGTTGATCTCCGGGACGACTGCGCCCCCGGCAGCCAGGAGCGCGACCTTCGCCTCCTTGGGAGGCTTGCACGGCAGAGAGGGCGATAGATTGATCGTGGCCGGACAGCCGCACCAGAAGTCGATCCTGGCTTCCCCCGCAAGCGCGTTCCCCACCGAGTCCCACCACACTCGAACCGACACCCTGCGAATCAGACGGTCGCCGTCCACGGTGGGCGGCGGTGGGTAGGACCCCTGAAGACCCGTCGCCTTCGGATTGGAATTGCAGATCCTGATGAACACCCGGTCCGCCGCGTGCGCGGCCGGCTGATCGATCGAGACTGTCTGCCCTCCGCCCGTGTTGGTCCCGAGCGAATAGACCTTGTCGCTCGCCTCTTCACCATTGAGCGTGCTCACGACCGTGTTCGGAGCCAGGGTCGTCCGGCTCAGATTTTCCAGGCTCAGGTGCGTGATACCACGCGACACGGCGTCCCCGCTGGCGGTTCGCCCGAGCAGAGCCAAGAGGGGCAGCCCAACGAGCACACCCAGGAACCGCCACGATGCAGCACGCATGCTTCAAACCTCCTCTAGAGTTGAGTGCAGCCTACGAGGTTGGCAGTGCGGGCGTCAAGGGGTAGGCGCCGTAGCGCGCCGGCGCATGGCAATTTGCACTGCGGCGAGCGCATTGACCCTCCCGTGACCGAACTCCGTCGAGTGGCCCGCCACGTAGGACTCTGCTGGGCCGATCCGGTCGCAAGCCTCCGCAAGGACTGCTCTTACGTCCCACCACTGCAGCCAGGGGTTGGCTGCAAGCACCAGGGCGGCCACACCCGCAGCTCCCGAAACCGCCGCTGAGGTGCCGCCATTCCTCCAGTCGTACGGGCTGTCGGGACCACTCTCCATGGGGATCGTGCTCCAGATTTTGAGGGCCGGACCTCCGCTGGGAAACACGCACCAGAGACGCTCCCCCTTGTCGGAAGATGAGATGCGAAGCCCGTCCGCGCCGCAGGCCCCGACCGAGATGACATTTTCGTGGGCAGCATATCCATTGGTGTCCATGGTGCTGGAGCGGTTCCCAGCCGAGAACAGCACCACGGCTCCAAGCCCGCCCCGCCCCACTCGTATCGCAAAGTCCAGGGCCCATTGCGTGTGAGGAGGCAATGGGTAGGAGACATCGCGGGGGAGGCTCGGAGGTCCCCAAGGACAGGCGACCACGTCTGCGCCGTGGGTCACTGCCCACCAGATCGCCTGAGCCTCAGCAAGCCCTCCTAGCGCCGAGGCACAGCGCACGGGCAGGAGATGCGCCCCGGGCGCCACGCCGGACGCGCCGTGGTCGCCGTTCGCCACGGCGATGCCCGCACAGAAGGTGCCGTGGTCGCCGCCCGGGACGACGCCAGTCGTCTCCGGACGGCCGTCCTCCGGAAAGGGCGTGACATCCTGCGGGTGCACGACCTTGCCCGCCTCCCCGAACTCCTCATGGGACGTGTCGATCTCCTCTGGATCGATCAGCGCCAGGACAACGCCGTCCCCACGCGAGAGATGCCATGCCGCTGCCACATTTGCACCCGTGTCCACCAGGCGATCTTCCAAGGTCGTACGAGCCAGATGCCACTGCTGCGGGAAGCAGCCTTGGGGATCGTTCGGATACAGGACGATGGGGTAGCACACATCAACATTGGACTCCGCAGCCAGCATTCCGGCTGTGGCGAAGAGCACCTCGTCGTCGATCTCGCCCGGATCCCAGGCGAAGGCCCCCGCCGCCCACAGCAAGGGCCAGATTCTCGCGTGCAGACCGTGCTGTTCAAGCAGCTGCATGGCGGCGAGGGCCGTGCCGCCCTCGGCAAGGCGTAGCACGGCCACCCCGGAGCAGAGCACAGGCTCGCCGCTCACGACATCTTCACGGGCAGGGCCGCATCTGCGAAGCGTTGGCTCTCCGCGAAGCTCCAGGAGCAGCTCCTCCAAGAGCGTAGGCGAGTCAAACTCCGGACGTGCGTCCAGGACCACACCGCCGTCACCGAAGAACTCCCCAGCAACTTCGAAGCGCGCCAGGAGTTCTCTGGCCCGGCCGCCAGCAATCCCCGCCTGGGGATCGCCCTCACCTCGGCCGATGAGGGCAACGGCGCGCGCGCGGGCACGCAACGCAAGCTCCCGCCCTCGCCCATGAGCATATGTGAAGGGGCGATCGGGCATCTTCTGGCTCCGCGCTACCTCCAAGGCGTCGGCAGGGCCTCGGGCGCGTAGAAGGTGTGCGCCGCCTTGCCCTTGGGCTTGATGCGCAGGGCCGCCACGGCGGGCACCGCGGAGTGCAGGTAGCGAGCGGCGCAGGGGAGGGGGACGGAGGTGACGGGGGTGCTGATGTCGGTGTCCTTCGACACGCCGCTCGCAGCGCGCCACCACTGGGCCAGCTCCGACGCGGGGTCGAGGCGCAGACGGTCCCCGACCCGCCAAGGCCAGAGGAACACACCAAGACCCTCGCGGCCCGTGGACTGCAGGTTGAGGACGCGGCCCTCGAGGCCGGCCACCTCGCTGGTGTAGACGATGCCGGCCCGCACGGACCGCTCTGCGCCTGTCTGCTCACGGCGCCAGAGAAGCTCGGAGGTGGTCACGACCTTGGGGCTGGAGCGACCCGAGACCGGGGCGGCATGGGCGAGGGGGATGCCGCCCTCCGCATCGCCGGCGCACAGCACGCGCCCGTCCCACTGAACGCTGAAACCCGACTCCTTGGTCAGCGGTCCGACGGAGATCGCCTGAACATAGACCGGCTGCCGGCTCTCCGGCAGGCAGATCATGAGGTAGGCAGCCTCGACGGCCTCGGGGGCCAGGGCCAGGGGGGCCGTGACCCTCCACGCTCCGCTCTCCTGGCTCACGCTGACCGGCCCCACGTATTGCGCGGGCTCTTCCGCACAGCCGTCGCCGGCCTGGCGCAGCAGGAAGGGCCCCCAGCCGGTGGCCTGCGCCATGGGCTCCACCTGGTAGGGGTTGATGTCCGGGAGGTGGCAGGGGTAGAAGAACGAGAACCCGTTGAGGAGGTCCGCGTCGGCGCCCGCCGAGCGGCAGCGGACGATCTGACCGCACGCGTTCGACATGTCAACGGCCGCCTGCGCGAGAGTCGGGTCGGCGATGCCGCTGATCAGCTCGGCGGCGTCCCGCACGTCGTGCATGCAGCAGCCCACCTCGTCTCCGATCAGATGACACGCCAGCGGCATCTGCTCGCAGGAGATGCCCTGGGAGAGCGCGCAGGCGTCGCGCACGTCCAGCTCATACGTCGCAGGCGCGACGCTCCACATGCCCGTGGCGATGTCGAGCAGGTCCTTCGCCCGCTCCTTCCAGGTGTTGCAGTCGGCCGTCCGCAGCAGGCTCATCACGCCGTAGTCGCGGTTGCCGTCGCAGACGGTGGCCGTGGGATCCTGGTAGGTCTGCACGAGGCGCCGGCCCAGCTGCTCGGGCGTCATGGCCGGCTGCGCCACGAGCTCTCCCAGCACCGTGTTCTGCTGCAGGCCCTCGATGTCCACGAACCCCTCCGTGGCGACGATCCAAGGAACGTGCGGGCCGATGCGGGTGAGCATCTCGGCACACGCCGAGGTGCAGGTGTCGAGCACCAGCAGATCGACGGAGGGCTCACCGGGGGGCGCGGAGGCTTGCGCCAGCACCTGGGCGAGCTCCGGGAAGCTCAAGACGTTGTCCGCCGTGCCCTCATGCGAGGCATCATGGCAGACGCCCACCCACCCCTCGCCGTGGCCTTCGATCCACAGACAGACGTTCTTGGCGGGCGCCCACTGCCGCCCGAGCCGCAGGAGAAGCTCGACGTAGGAAGGGCTTCCCAGGTTCGGATCTCGAGGCCCGCCGCTGGGCGTCGGGTCGCCCACCAGACACGCCTTCGACCGCAGCAGCCCAGCCTCGGAGAGGTAGACCATGCCGCCGCACTGGGCCGGTTCTCCCAGGATCGGCTGCGCACTGTCGGCGTACTGGTCGACCATCGCGACCAGGCGTACGGACTCCGTCCATTGGACGCCTGCGAGCTCCTCCATCAGCCAGGCGTCGTCGTTGCCGAAGTTGTCGGCATTCAACAGGAGCAGGACGGTCCAGTCGGCCAGGGGCGGCGTGCACGTGCAAGGGGCGGCTGGTGCCGCCCGCGGGAGGAGACACAGCAGCAGCGCAAACAGAGTTGAAACACGGCCTAGGCGGAGCAGGTGCTTCGGCATCGGACAGCCTCCATCCTCACGGTAGGCGCAGCAGCTCCCAGGCACAATGGGATTGACATTTCCCGCCCGCCCGCTCTAGCCTCCCGGCGGAAGGTCCGGTGGCAGGCCGCCGCTGGACGGCTTCCGTGGAGGGAGCGTCCCGATGCACACTCGATGGAACCGGCTGTCGTTGATCCCCGTCTTGGCCGTGCTGCTTGCAGCCTGCTGTTGCCCCTGCCCTGACCGCTGCTGCCCCGACGGAGGAGCCGGAGGGGGAGGCCCCGGCCCGACGCCGCCCCCGGGCCCGCACTCGCCCGCCTACTTCAAGCGGCTACGACTGGTGAACAAGGACAAGACGCCCGTGAAGAAGGCCATCACAAGCGCCACCGCAGATCTTCAGGACGCCGCCGGAGGCTCGAAGGGGAGCAAGGTCCTGGTCGGTGCGGGAGGCATCAAGACCTCGCCCCTGCTGCACACGGATTCGCCCGTGGACTGGACCTTCACCGGGACGCCCCCGACCGACGTCTACACCGTCAGGCTCAGCCTCGTCTTCTCGGACAACTCCAACTACACGGCGTTGGTCTGCCTGGCCTCGGACGAGCCCTGCGGCTCCAGCGCCTCCCCCGCGCCCTGCGGGGCGGGCAACAAGCCCATCGAGTTCGTGCAGTCGTGCTATTGGGGACGTGGCGACTGGACCGGACCCATGACGAACCAACACAGGCTCGAGAACAACCGGCGACACTACGAGTCCTGGACGGGCACCGGCTGGATCATGGCCGAGTCCTGCCCGAGCGGGGGCGCGCCATTCAACCCCACGGCCTCCTCGTGGGGCAAGGAACTCTGCCCCGGGGACTACTGCTACCGGCCCTAGCGGGAGCACGGCCTCGGTCGGGCGTATCCGCGGCACCGCGGACGCTGGCTGCCTTGCGCAGGTCGGGCATCCGCGCCTAGCGGGCGCCCCACAAGGTCCACGCCGCCCAGTGCTCCGGCGAGGCCCAGCGGCCCCCCTCTGCCTGCTTGACGTGATCCTGGGCCAGCCGAAGGGCCTGGGCCACCGAGCGGCCGGGCTCTCCCAGGCGCCGATAGAACTCCGCCATCAGGACGGCGGTGCAGTCGTCGGGCACCTCCCAGAGGCTGGCCAGGACGCGCGGCGCGCCGGCGTAGAGGAAGGCGCGCACCAGGCCGGAGATCCCCTCGCCCATCACGTAGGGATCCGTGGCCGTGTCGCAAGCCGAAAGCACGACGAGGTCGGTGTTCAGGTCGAGCGCGAAGACCTCGTGGGCCGTCATGAGCCCCCCCGTGAGCGCCAGGCCGGAGAGGCTCGGATGGTCGGCGTTGACCTTGGCGTGGCACGCGAAGTGGATGCTGCGCCAGCGGCGGTCCGGATGGGCGGCGAGCTCCTCGATCAGGCGCGTAGCGGTGGCATCGACATCCAGCAGCGCCTTGCCGCCCTGCGCCGCCACCGCCAGCGCCTCTGGTCGCGTGTGGGGTAGGGGCCGCAGGCGCGTGAGCGAGCCGCGGGTCGTGGCAGGCGCGAGCGAGGCTGCCGCGGCGATGCCCGCCACGAGGCTGCGCCCTGTGTAGTCCGGATCGCCCAGAGCCAGGCTGTAGACGCCGGTCCGACGGTCGTCGCCAAGCAGGCGCACGAAGAGCGTGCCCGAGGGCAGGACGCTGACCTCGTGTTGGGGGAACAAGGCCCCGTAGGGCAGAAAGCACAGCGCGGCTTCCGGGATGATGGCCAGCCGCGTGACGGTCGAGGGCAGCGGGAGATGCTTGCTCAGGGCCGCTCCCACCTCGGCCAGCAGCCCGGCGAGAGCGGAGCGGCTCGCCGCTCGCTCCTCCGTGGAACGCGTCAGGTCGCTCGCCGCCACGGCCTCCCGGCGGATGTCACGGGCCGCGCGGGTGAGCAGGTCGCCGACCGGAAGCAGGTGAGCGGAGTGTCCGGCGCGGGTGAGCAGGCACGCCACGACGTTCCCCCCGGCGCCCTGCAAGAACAGGCTCAGCACGGCGTCCCGCTCCTCGAGCACGGCGCGCACCTGGTCGGCGGACTTGAGTTTGACGGCCGGGCCGAGGTCGTCTTCCCCGTCGAAGCGTGAGGCCTGCGCGACGCGGGCGGCCACCACCTCCCGCCGCTGCTGGGCCCGCTCCACGGCCTCCTTGGGCCCCTTCCAACCAGGATCGCCGGCTGTCAGACGGCGTGTGTCCCGTACCAGCGCGAGGTCGCGCCAGGCCACGAGCTCGGCCTGCTGAGCCGTCACGAGCTCCAGTTTGAGCTCCTGCTTGAGGAGGACGCGTCCCAACGTGGATCGACCTCCCAGCGCGGCCAGCAGCCTGAGCCCGCGGCTCGCCTCCAAGTAGCGCCACAGGGCGGGGACATCCCGGGCCCGCAGCGCGCTCGCGATGGCCGCGCTGATGACCTCCCGGGTGACGATCCCCCGGAAGGTCGTGGAACAGCCACACTCCAACCCGTCCACCTCGGCGACGGCCGCGAGGACGAAGCGGTCAAACTGCTCAAGAGCACGCTTCGTGGCGCCCGCGGCGGCGTAGGCCACGCCCAGCTCGCCCGGGATCTCCGTCAGCATCGAGTCGCCCGTCGGCAGGTCAGGCAGGAGCGCAGAGGCCGCTTCGAGAAGTTCCACGGCGGCCGCCGGCTCCCCGCGTCGCAAGCGACAGCGCGCCAGGCTCTCAAGCACCTGCACACGGCGCCGGGCGGTCATCTCCACATCCACGACGGTGCGAAGCTCCTCCAGGGCCTTGACGGAAGCGTCGCGAACCTCCGCCAGGGAGTCGTACCAGCCTCGATTGATCGCGACGTCCCACAGATTCGGCTTCGGCGCAACGTCGCGGTACAGCTCCTCCGCTGCATCCAGCGCGAGCCGGGCCTCGGCGGGCTTGCCCGCGAGGGCCAGCGCGCGGCTCAAGTTTCCCAGCGTGATCGCTTCTCCTTCACGATCTGGAGGCTTGAGGGCGCTCCACAAGGGACGCACGGCTTCGAGCTCGACGATCGCCTCGTCCAGCAGACCCGCGAGCTCCTGCACGCCGGCGACCCGCATGCGCAGCTCGAGCGCCAGGGCGGGCGCGTCGCGGCCCGCGATCATGCCCTGCGCCTGACGATGACGGGCCAGGGCCGACAACAGCCGGCCACGCTCCATCTCGGCCAGCCCGAGGTTGGAGACCGCCAGCGCGGCGTCCTCCGGGGCACGCAGGGCAGTGGAGCGCTGCGTCAGCTCCTCCAAGACGGCCAGGGCATCGTCCGTGCTGCCCAACTCGTCGAAGCGCACCACGAGCTCCCCCATCGACTCGACTGCCTCGGGCAGGTCCCCGTAGTCACGCCACAGCGGTCGGACATGACGCAGGACACGCACGGCGTCGGCCGGACGCTCTTGCCCCCCGTGCCACCTCGCCAGCTCCACTGCCGCCACCAGCTCCATGCGAACCCATCCGATGCGCTGGGCAGCCGCCGCCGTCGCCGAGAGCGCTTCCAGCGACGGCACCTCCTCGCCGAGCGCCTCATGAGCCCAAGCGAGCCGTCGGGCGATACGGGCCTCGAGGATCGTGGCCGCCTCCTGCGCGACCGCGTCGGCTACCGGATGTGGCCGCAGCACGTCGCGTACCGTCTTGGGCTCGTCGCTCGCCAGGGCCGCGCGGAGCGCTACGCGAGCCGCCTGGCTGTCCACGTTCGTCGCGCCACGAGCCAGGTGCGCCTGCAGCGCCTCGCGCTCAGCCGCGCGGGCGACGCGCCCCGCCACCCACTCGGCCACGTCGCGGCGTGCTTGAGCGAGCAGTTCGTCCACGACGATCCACGGATCGGCCTGCCCCAGCCCGTCCGACGGCTCCGCAGCGACCCTTGCCCGGTCGGGGCCGTCGAACGCGCGCAACGCTGTCTCGGCCGCCCCGACGGGGTCGGGATCGTCCTGCGGCTCCCCCCACACACGGGTAGGAGGCACAATCAGGGCAAGGAGCAGCAGCAACCGCGAGGCGCGCATGCCATCTCCAGGACTGGAAGCGAGCAACCTGCCCAGGAGGCGGAATCTATCCTGCCCCGTTTCAGGGCGCCCGCCGGCCGGAGCGCCGCCCCGCGATCCGCTCAGACCTAGCGAACCTCGGACCCCTGGCCGTCCCCCTCCCCCGCGCCCCCCAACGCCTCCCGCAGCGAAGCGGGCCAGGTGGAGGCGTAGTCGGGGAGGCGCTGGGAGGCCTCGAGGGGGGTGAGGAGGCGCAGGGCGCGCTTCAAGGCGCGGGTGCCCTCGGGACGGTCGGGCTCGGAGGTGAGCAGGGCGAGGCCCAGGTGCCACCAGATGCGGGCGAGGTCGGCTTGCCAGAAGACGTTCTCGGAGGTCTTCTTGGCTAGGGGTTCGATGACGGCGAGGGCTTGGCGCCAGGCCTCGAGGGCCTCGGGGCGGCGGCCCAGGGCGAGGAGGGTGGCGGCCGCGCGGTCGTGGCACTCGGCAAGGTCGCTGCCGGAGGCGGCGTGCGCGCCGACGGGGCCCTCGGAAGAGGCCGCGAGGGAGGCGGCCAGGGTGCGGCCCTCGTGGAAGGCGGCCAGGGCTTCGTCGAGGCGCTTCAAGCGCGTCAGCAGGTCGCCCCAGGCGAGCAGCGCGTGCAACAGCTCGTGGCGCGGCTCGGCGCGCTGCGGGTCGAGATCGCTCACTCGCTTCCAGGCGCTGACGGCCTCCTCGCGTCCGCGCAGCGCGTCCTCCTCCTCGCCGTTGACCTCGAGCGCGCCGGCCAGGGCCGAACACACGCGGGCGAGCCGCTCCTGACCGGCGCGGGCCAGCGGGTCGCGGGCCACGGCGTCCACCGAGGCGTCGAGCGCCTCGCGCAGGCGCGCCACGGCGTCTTCGTGACGACGCGCGCGGGACAGGGCCTGACCGAAGACGTAGAGCAGGTCGGCCCGCTCGCCCGGCTGTCCCGGGTCGCCCCCCGCGCCCCCCCCCGGCTCGAGCAGCTGGAGCGCTTCGGTGTAGAGCGCCTCCACGGGCAGAGGCTCGCCCTCCTGCGGCAGGCGCAGGGCCAGCGCGGCCAAGGCCCGCGCGAGGGTGTGCGACCAGCGCGGATCCTGGGGCTCCTTGGCACGCAGGCCGCGCGCGAGCGCCACGGCCTGCTCGGCGTGCGCCAGCGCCTCGGCATCCCGGCCCAGCGCGGCCAGCGTGACCGAAGCCCGGCTGCCCGCGTCGGCGAGGGCGCCCAGCCAGGCGAGCTCTGCGGGCTCGGCGTCGTTGAGCGCCATCCAGTGCTTGAGAGCCTCACCGCGTTCGGCCCAGGCGCCCGTCGGATCGGCGCCGCCCTCCAGCGCCTCGGCCAAGGCCTCGTGGGCGCGCGCCAACGCGCTGCGCCGGGCCGCCAACGTGGGCTGGGCGGCCAGACGCACGCGCGCCAGCGCCAGCGCGGCGCGGCGGGCCTCCGCGGCCTCCGGCAGCTGACCCTTGGTGAAGAGCACATCCCCCAGCAGGGTCAGGGCGGCGCTCTTGACCTCGCGGCTGGAGGGCGCGAGGACCTCGTTCTCGCGCCCCTCGTAGGGCTCGAGGGCCGCTCGCGCGGCGCGCTCGACCATGTCCAGCCGCCCCAGGGGCGCAAGCTCCTCGCGCGCCTCGAGCAGCAGCAAGGCCGCGCTCATCTCCACGCTCTCGCGCAGGGCGTCGGCCAGGGTGACGCGCTGCGTGTCGCTCTGCTCCTCGAGCACGCGCAGCTGCTGGAGCTTCTCGATCAGGCCCGCCTGCTTCTCGCTCAGCTCGCCCAGGAGCCGCGCGCCGCGCTGCTCCTCCCCCAGCCGCTCGAGCAGCTCCTCCCGATCGGCCGCCTCGCCGTGCGAACGACCCAGGATGTAGGCGCCGACGAGCGTCCCCGCCGCCACGATCACCAGCAGCAGCGCCCGGCCCGAGGCGCCGCCGGCGGGAGCGGCGAGGGGCGCAGAATCTCGGGGGGCGCGGGGGGCGGACATGGACATGGCTGACCGTAGCAAGGCACGGCGCACGCGCACGAACCAAGTCGGGTCGGTTCAGCCGGGGCGGCGCGCTGCGACGATGCGCGTGGCGTAACACAGCCACACGCGGCCGTCCGGGCCGGCAAAGCGCGCGTGGATAGCCTCCAACCCCCGTGCGAGGCGCTCCGCGGCCGGGCCCTCCTTGGGCGCGTAGGAGGCGCTCTGCGCGCGGCGCAGCAGACCCTCGCGGTCGAGGGCCTGCGCGTTGGCGAAGGCCCCCGGCGGCTCCAGCCGCCAGCCGGCGGCGAGCAGCAGGGGCGTGGGGTCGTCGTAGGCGCGGTCGGCGGGATGGTCGCCGGAGGCCTCGCGCATCAGGCGCGAGTACTCCGCGGTCGTCGGATCCTGCACGCGCTCGCGCTCGTTCCACATCACGGCCAGCCGCCCGTCAGCGCGCAGCACCCGC
>JANOFW010000124.1:0-18111 GCA_031413835.1 Planctomycetia bacterium | reverse complement strand
CCGAAGCCGGTGTAGAAGAGCCGCGTCTCGAAGCCGCCCTCGATCAGGGTGGCCGCGTCGCGCAGGAAGCCACCGATGTTCGTGGTCGGGAACGTGACCGCCGTCGTGAAGCCCGACACGGCCGCCTGCACCTGCGCCGTGAGCTGGTGGCCCAGCTCGAGCGCGGTCTTCGCCTCCTGCGAGAGCCCGACGCCGCCGAAGCCCGACAGGACGCCCTGCACCACCTGCAAGCGGTGCTGCTGGTCGTTGGGGTTGCCCGGATCGGCCTGGAACTCGAAGCCGTCCAGGTTCTGCACCAGGAACGGGTTGCTCGTGCCGCCGACGAAGTCGAGCGGGCGTCCCACGCCGACGGCGACCGCGCCCATGGGGGTGGGGGCGTGGAGGTCGGCGTAGCGCGCGATCCAGCCGCTGGGGAGGATGCCCAGCGAGCCGAAGTCGTTGCGCACGCCCTGGGAGTAGATGTCGGAGCTGGTGAAGTGGCTCAGGTTCTCGCTGGGGTAGCCCACACGCTGGACGGCCGCGACGGACCCTTCGAGCCACAGCGCGCGGATCTGGTCCATCGTCGGATGCAGGCCGATCGCCGACGTGGAGTTGGCGCCGCCGGTGAGCATCAGCTCCTGGCCGGCCGGGATCTGGATCGTGGGGCGGCGGCTGTAGTACTCGGCCAGCGTGCGCGGGATGACGGTGTTGAGGCCGTCGTTGCCGCCGATCATGTTGATCAGCAGCACGCGCGTGATGTTCTGCGGTGCGCCCGTGGCCACGGGCATGTTCCGCATCGCCACGGGCCCGAGGGCGGCGAGGCCCAGACCACCGAGGGTGAAGCGCAGCACGTCGCGACGGGTCGCGCTGCTCTTCAGGTGCCGGGGCTTGAGGTGGCGAGACGCGTGATGGTTGCACATGGGTTCTTCTCCTTTCAGCGGATGGGGTAGACGGGGTGTTGCGAGAGGACGTAGAGCAGGCCGCGGACGCGCAGATCCACGTCCGTGGGATTGGCGGGGTCGAAGGGATCCGGCGTCACGACGCCAGCGACCACCTGCGAGTCGAGGTAGGCCACGTACTGGGCGTGCTCCGCCGGCGTGACGCTCAGGTTGAGGTGGCCCACGAGCGCGTCCACCACCTGGGCCGAGGTCGGCGTGCCCGGTGGGAGCAGCGTGCCCACCGAGAGGCCCTGGCCGGCCTGGTAGGTGCGCTGGCTCAGGATGAAGTTCGCCGCGTTGGCGCGGTCCACCATCTGCTGAGCCGAGAGCCAGGCCTCGCCCACGGGCCAGCCGTTGACCGTCGGCGGCTGCGTGGGGCGCTGGCCGAGCAGGGCCAGCCCGCCGTCGAGGAAGCGCTCCTGGACCCGCAGCCCTGTGGAGCGGATGAAGCCCAGCGTGCTCTCGACCGGACCCTTGATGAAGCCCGCCTTGGCCAGGTCGCTGTAGAAGGCCTCGGAGGTGAAGAGGGTGCTGAAGACCGGCGCGAGCTCCCAGTTCGAGGACCGCAGCAGCGCACCGAGCTCGTCCACCACGTTCTGCGGCGGAGCGTCGTAGCAGAAGGCCTCGAGGATCTTGCGCGCGATGAAGATCTCGACGGGGCGCTGCGCGAAGGTGATGTCCACCATGGCCTGGTAGTCGTCGGCCGCGTCCTGAGCCTGGATCGTGACGCCGAAGATGTCCTTCGCGGCGCCGTCGTGGCGGCTGGGGTCGAACTCGACGAAGGACTGGTTGGTGGTGACGTTGGCGCGCTCGCGGTAGCCGGTCCAGGCGCGCGCGGCCTCCTCGATGTCGGCCTGCGTGTAGCCCTGATCCACACCCAGGAAGAAGAGCTCGTAGTACTCGCGCGCGAAGTTCTCGTTGGGCGCGAAGTCCGTGTTCACGATGCCGTCGAGCCAGCTCAGCATGAGCCAGTCGCGGGCCAGCGCGACCGCCAGTGTGCGCAGGTTGCCGGCGCCCTGCCCGCGCCAGAGGTTGGCGTGCGGCTTGGTCCAGTACGTCTTGTCCTGCTCGAAGCCGATGTTCGAGGCCGCGAAGTGATCGTGCCAGAACATCGCCAGCACCTCCTGGAAGGGGGTGCTGGTGCGCTCCATGATGTAGGCCCACCACTGGCCCAGCTGGCCCTGGGAGGGGAAGCCGCCCTCGAGCCCCGGCGGGTCGGTGGGGTTGACCAGGAGGGCGTCGGCGGCCTGCTCGACCGCCGTGCTGCCCACGGGCGGGAGCGCGAGCATCGAGCCCACGTAGGCCGGCAGCCCCGCGGCCTGGAGAGCCGTGAGCTCGCTGGCCTTGGTGCCGAAGTGGGTGCGCGAGAGGAAGTGCCGCAGGTCGGCCTCGCTGAACGAGGCCTTGGGCGTGAGCAGCGTGGACGGGTCGGCGGGAGGGCCGCCCCCGCCGGGGGTGCCCCCCCCTCCGCCGCCACCGCAGCCTGCCAGACCCAGCATGGCCAGGCACAGGCCTGCCAGGCCCAGGGCGAAGGTCGCGGCCCGCGTCCAGCGACCGAGTACGTGGACACCGCGTTCGTGGCCCACAGGCGAGGTACCGCCGCAGATCCAGCTCATCGCGCGCCTCCCGAGGTGGTGGAGTCCTGCGCGCGGACGGACCGGCTCGCAGGGTTGCCACGGGCGCTGCCCGAGGTCGGGCTGCCCGTGGCCCTTGGTACCCGACTGGAGGATCCAAAGTTGCGGGGCGCGCGGCCTGTGCCGAAAACACCCTGCGACCCGGACACTCCGTCGGGGACCGCGCCGACCCTGCGACGGCGACGCGAATCCGATCCTCATAGCCGTTCGCCTCGGGACCCGGACAGCGGATCCGTGCGGCCCGAACGCGCCGCGAACGAACGGCGGGGCGGCGCGACCACCGCCCCGCCGCTGGGCACGCCGCCGATGCGGCGCCCCGGGGGGGGTACACACTTCCCGGGTGGGGCGGGGTCGCCCGCCCTCCTGCCTGCTTTCCGGCGGTGCTGGCCGCCGGGAGCCGAGGTGGTTCCTGCGCCGGCTCAGACGAGTCCCAGCGTGGTGGAGATCTGTTGCGCCTCCGGGAACACGGCGCTCAGGCTGCCGGCGCCCAGGTGGTCTGCCAGGATCTCGCGGTAGATGTCGCGGAAGTCCACGAGGTGCTCGAGCTGGTCCTCCTGGAGCATCGCGTCGGTCATGGGCGGGCCGTAGGAGCCGCCGTTGACCGCGCCGCCCATCAGGAGCACGCAGGCCCCGTGGCCGTGGTCGGTGCCCAGCGAGCCGTTCTCGAAGTTCCTGCGGCCGAACTCGGAGATCACGGCGATCACCGTGCGGTCCCACGAGCCCATGGCCTTGGCGTCGTCGGCGTAGGCGCCCACGGCGTCGTCGAGGCGCTGCATGAGGTCGGCGTGACCTCCCGTCAGCAGGCCCGTCGTGCCGTCCACGGCGTTCTGCTCGCTGTGCGTGTCGAAGCCGCCGAAGCCCGTGTAGAAGATGCGCGTGGGGAAGCCGGCCTGTACCAGGCGCGCGATGTCCTGCATCGAGCGCGCCAGCGAGTTCGACGGGTAGACGACCGTGCTGCTGTAGCTCGCGATGGCGGCCTGCACCTGGTCCACCAGCTGGTGGGCCGAGTCGAGGGCGGCGCGGGCCTCGCCCGAGAGGCCGGTCGTGGGCTGCGTGGAGAGCATCTGCCGGGCGGCCTCGAGCCGGTGGAGGTGGTTGTTGGCGAACTGCCCGTCGCGCTGGAACTGGAACTCGCTCAGCCGGCCGAGCAGCAGCGGGTTCGTGCTGCCGCCGACGAAGTCTCGGCGCCGTCCGATGCCCACGCTCATCGCGCCCAGCGAGGTCGGGGCGTAGCGGTCGGCGTAGCGCGCGATCCAGCCGCTTGCCGCCGTCGTCAGGCTGCCCGACCCGTTGCGCATGCCGAAGGACCAGATGTCCTCGCTCTCGAAGTGCGAGAGGTTGGGATCCGGGTAGCCCACCAGGTTCACGATGGCGGCGTCGCCCGCGTCCCACAGCGCCTGGGTCTTCGGCATCTTCGGGTTGAGGCCGTAGGCCGTCGTGCCCGCGGGGCCCCCCGCCAGCGAGAGCTCCATCCCCGGGGGGATGGCGATCGTGGGCCGCAGGCTGTGGTAGGAGGCGAGCCCGCGCGGCACGACCGTGCTCAGCCCGTCGTTGCCGCCGAACATGTTGATGATCGTGAAGGTGGTCTGCGCCGACACGGCGCCCGAGGCCGTGCCCAGGCGTCCGGTGAGCGGGCCCAGCGCGGCGAAGCCGGCGGCGGCCAGCGTGGTCTTCAGGACGTCGCGCCGCGTCGCGCTCTTGCCGAACCGGCGGCCGTTGCAGTAGTCGTTGCACATGGTGGTCTCTTCCTCCTCAGCGCACGTGGTAGGTGGGGTGTTGGGCGAGCACGTAGAGCAGGCCGCTCACGCGCTCCGTGATGTGGGCGTTGTTCGCCGCGTCGAAGGGCGAGGCAACGACCGTGCCGTTGCTCTGGCGCTGCGTGTCCAGGTAGGTCACGAGCGTGGTGCGGTCCGTGGCCGACAGGCTCACGCGCAGCAGGCCGGCCAGCGCGTCCACGGCCTGGGCCGAGGTGCTGGTCGCGCCCTCGGGCAGGAGCGTGCGCAGATCGAGTCCCGTCTGCGTCTCGCTGGTGCGGTGCGTCAGGCAGTCACGCACGTAGTTGGCGCGCTCGACCATGCTCTGGGCCGAGAGCCACAGCGCCCCGCCCGGCCAGCCGTTGACGTTGGGCGGCATGGTGGGACGCTGGCCGGCGTCGGACAGCCCGGAGTCCAGGTCGTCCATGTGCGTGCGCATGCCCGTGGCACGCACGAAGCCCAGCGCGAACTCCGCCGGGCTCTTCACCAGCCCCGCCTTGGACGTGGAGGAGTAGAAGGCCTCGCTCTTGAGGATCGTGGCAATCACCGGAGCGAGCTCGTAGTTCGAGGCGCGCAGCAGCGCCGCGAGGGCGTCCGTCACCTCGGCGGGCGGGTTGGGGTAGCAGAAGAACGTGAAGAGCTTGCCGGCCATGTACTCCGCCACCGGCCGCTGGGCCAGCGTCAGGTTCACCATGTCCGTGTACTCGCCGGCGCCGTCCACGCCGCGGCGACCCAGGACCGTCTGCCCCAGGATGCTCTTGTCGCCCGTGTCGTGGCGGTTCGCGTCGAACTCGACGCGCGAGAGCCCCGTGACGTCGTCGAAGCGCGTGCGGTAGCCCGTGAAGCAGCGCGCGGCCTGCACGATGTCGGCCTGCGTGTAGCCGTTGTCCACGCCCAGCGTGAAGAGCTCCCAGAACTCGCGCGCGAAGTTCTCGTTGGGCGCGTCGTCCGTGCTGTCCACGCCGTCGAGCCACTCCAACATGGTCCAGTCCGTGGCGAGCTGCGTGAGCATCGTGCGCAGGTTGCCGGTGCCGCCGTGGCGGAGGAGGTTGAGGTGGGCCAGCCACCACTGCTTCTTGTCGCCGCCCAGGATCTCCTGCGAGGTGGCGAAGTGGTCGTGCCAGAAGAGCGCCAGCACCTCCTGGAAGGGATTCGGGTTCTCCTGCATCAGCCGCAGCCACCAGCGCACGAGCTCGTGCTCCTGGGGGAAGAGCGGATCCTCGATCTCGTCCGTCGCCACCTGCGCCTCCTGCGGCGTGTTCGCCGGCAGGACCAGCATGGTGTCGATGAACAGCGGCACGCCCTGCTGCTGCACGGCCGTCAGATCGGCCGGCGCGGGCCCGAAGCGCGTGCGGTTCAGGAGATGGCCGACGTCGTCGGCCGTGAAGGTGGTCTTCGCCGCCAGCGAGACGGCCTCCGGGCCGCCGCCTCCGCCGCCCAAGCCGGGACCGGCGCCTCCGCCTCCGCCGCAACCCGTCAGGAGGATCGCGAACGACGCGGCTGCCACGACCGCGTCCCACCTGCGAGATACCTGCACGCTGCCTCCAACCCACCACGTACTCACACGAAGCCCTGACGCTGCCTACGGACGTTTGATCTCGAAACCGACCTTGGATCCCCGACGAACGGCCGATGCGGGCGCATCGAACGAGGAGCGAGGCCACGCACGGGGGCGCGGTCGCCGGGGAGAGAGGGTTGTTCGGACTCCAGCCGACCACACCCGGGTCAACCTCGATCTGGCTATCGACCACGGCCGACGGACCCTTGAGCAGACCCGAGGGGGAAGCGCGTCCAAGTTCTTCGACGGAGGGAGGTGCAGGCCTCGCTACGCTCTGCGGATGGACGTCCACGGCTGGATCGCCCTGGCCACCCTCATCGGCGCCACGATCCTCTTCGTGGGCGCCTGGCTGCCGCTGGCGGTCACGGCGCTGCTCGTGCCCGTGGTGCTGGCGGTCACCCGCACGATCTCGCCGGAGGCCGCGCTGGCGGGCTTCGGTAACCACGCGGTCATCTCCATCGGGGCGACCTTCGTGGTGGGCGCCGGCATGAAGGAGAGCGGCGTGGCCACGCTCCTGGCTCGGGGCCTGGAGCGCGTCGGGGGCCGCCGCGAGACGGCGCTGCTCACGCTCCTGATGCTGGCCACGGTCGGGCTCTCCGCTTGGATGAGCAACGCGGCCACGGTGGCCATGCTGCTGCCCGTGGCCGTGGCGGTCGGGCGTCGCGCGCTGATCGAGCCCTCGCGCCTGCTCCTGCCGATGGCGCACGCGGCGGTCTGGGGCGGCACGCTCACGGTGATGGGCACGCAGCCCAACTTCCTGGTGGCGGGGTACGCCAACAGCGAGCCGGCGCTTGGGGGGATGGGCTTCTTCGACTTCACGCCCGTGGGTCTGGCCGTCGTCGCCGCAGGCCTGCTGCTCACCCTCACGTTCGGTCGTCGCCTGTTGCCGGAGCGTTCGCAGCAGGACCGCCTGCGCGAGGCCAAGCTCCCCGAGGAGGTCGCCGCCTCCTACGGGCTGGCCCAGAACCTGTTCCTCATGCGCCTGGCGCCGACCTCGCCGCTGGTCGGCAAGAGCATCGCCCAGGCGGGGATCCGCGCGCGCTACGCCGTGGGCGTGCTCGTGCTGCGCCGCCAGAGCCCCTGGGGCGGACGGTGGCTCGACCCCAAGCCCGGCCTCGTGCTCGAGGCCGGCGACCTGCTCTACGTCGAGGGCGCCGACGAGGCGGCGTGGGCCTTCGCCGAGGGCGAGCTCTGCCAGCTGGGCCTGGCCGGCCCCCAGGCCATCGAGAACCTGCTGGGCCGCGGCATCACGCTGGTGGAGGTCACCGTGGCGCCGCACGGCGACGCCATCGGGCGGCCTTTCAAGGAGCTCGACCTCGGCAAGCGCTACGGCGTCAACGTGCTCTCGCTCTGGCGCGGCAGCGAACGGCTGCCCCACGTGGCCGCCGAGGTGAAGTTCGAGGTGGGCGACACGTTCCTGGTCAGCGGCAGCGGCGACCAGGTGCGCTCCCTGGCCCACGATCCCGACTTCATCGTGCTCTCGGACGCCAGCCAGGTCGAGGATCTCGCGCGCGCGCCCTGGGCCCTCGCCGGGTTCCTGATCGCGGTCGTGCCGCCCGTGGCGGGCTGGCTGCCGATCGCCGCCAGCGCGCTCGCGGCCGCCCTGTTCATGGTGCTCACGCGCTGCGTCTCGCGCGCGGCGCTCACGCGCTGCGTGGACTGGAAAGTCCTGGCGCTGATCGTGGGCACCCTGCCCCTGGGCACGGCGCTCGAGCGCACGGGTGTGGCCGCGCAGGCGGCGCAGCTCATCGACACCCTGGCGGCGGGTGCGGGCACCGCCGGGGTGCTTACGGCCATCTTCCTGCTCTCGGGGGCGCTGGGGGTGCTCACCAGCAACGCTGCCGCCGCCGTGGTCGTGGCTCCCGTGGCCGTGCGCGCGGCGGAGCTCGCCGGCTTCAGCCCGCACACCGCGCTGCTGATGACCGCCTACGGCGCCTCGTGCACCTTCCTGCTGCCCTTCGCGCAGCAGAACATCCTGGTCATGGCTCCCGGCGGCTACACCACGCGCGACTTCGTGCGCGTGGGCCTGCCCATGAGCCTGGTCATGCTCGTGGTCTGCGTCGCGTTGCTGACCTACGTCGGCTGAGGCCGCCTAGCGTTGCGGCGCTGAAGCCTAGACCCGCTCGACGAGCGCCGCCAGCCCCAGGCCGCCGCTGATGCAGAGCGTGGCCACGCCGCGCTTCAAGCCGCGTTCGGCCAGCGAGTGCAGCAGGGTCACGAGGATGCGGCAACCGGTGGCGCCGATGGGGTGGCCGAGGGCGATGGCGCCGCCGTCCACGTTCAGGCGCTCCTCGTCGATCTTGAGCTCGCGGTTGCAGGCGATCACCTGGGCGGCGAAGGCCTCGTTGAGCTCCCAGAGGTCGATCGAGTCCTGGGAGACCCTGGTCTCCTCGAGCAGCCGGCGCACGGCGGGGACGGGGCCCAGGCCCATCACCTTGGGCTCGACGCCCGCTTCGGCGTAGCCCACCAGCCGCGCCAGCGGCGTCACGTTCAGGCGCTTGACGGCCGACTCGCTGAGCACCACGATGGCCGCGCCGCCGTCGGTGATGCCGCTGCTGTTGCCGGCGTGGACCGAGCCGGTCTTGCGGAAGACGGGCTCGAGCTTGGCCATCTGGGCGGCCGTGATCCCGTCGCGGGCGTGTTCGTCGTCGCGGAAGATCCAGGCGCCCTTCTTCTTGTCCTCGAAGGGGATGCCCACCTTCTCGGCCTCGAAGCGGCCACGCTTGCGGGCGGCCTCGCAGCGCTGCTGGCTGCGGGCGGCGAAGGCGTCCTGCTCCTCGCGGCCGATCTTGTAGAGGTCCACGAGGTTCTCGGCCGTCTCGCCCATGAGCTGGTCGGCCAGGCGGCAGTGGAAGCCGTCGTGATACATCCCGTCCACGATCTGGTCGTGGCCCAGGCGCTCGCCCCAGCGCCCCTTCAAGAGGTAGTAGGGGGTGTTGCTCATGCTCTCGATGCCGCCTGCCAGGACCACCTGGGAGCGGCCCAGCCGGATGGCGTCGGCGCCCAGCAGGACGCTCTTGAGGCCCGAGCCGCAGGCCATGTTTACGGTGAAGGCCGGTTTCTCGACCGGCACGCCCGCGCGCACGGCCACCTGGCGGCCGGTACCGGGCCCCTGGCCGGCCTGGCGGCCGTGGCCGAAGATGCTCTGGTCCACGGCGGCGGCGGGCAGGCCGGCGCGCTTGAGAGCCTCCTTGGCGGCGTGGACGCCCAGGTCCGGGGCGCTGAGCGGGACCAGGGTGCCGCCGAAGCGGCCGATGGGGGTGCGCACCGCGCCCGCGAGATAGATCGCCTCGGCCATGGGGGCTCCTTCACGCGCCAACCGCTCCTGGGAGCGGGTCCGGGATGGTACTGCGCTTGCTGCGCGCCGGCGTGCCTCGCACCGGTCCTGCGGTTCTTGGACGGAATGCGGCGCTTCCCCCTTGGCGTGGACTGCGCCGACGATAGCCTTTCCGGGCCCCGGAGGTCGGGCCATGGCGTCGAAGAAGAAGGCGGCGAAAGACGTGACCCCGGCCGCGCCGAAGGTCTCCCCCGCGGCGCCCCCGAAGCCGTCGGCCAAGAAGCCGGCGGCCTCGGCCAGGCTTTCTGTCCCCAAGCTCCCTGTCCCCAAGAGCCCGGCGCCCAAGAAGCCTGCGCCCAAGAGCCCCGCCGCCAAGGGAGGCTCCGCACCGACCAAGGTGGCCCCCGCGAAAGCTGCGGCCGTGAGCGCGACCAAGCCTGGCGTGAAACTGCCCCTCGCCAAGGCACCTGCTTCCAAGGCATCGGCTCCCAAGGCGCCCGCCAAGGTCGCGCCGATCAAGGCCCCGACGCGCGCCCGGGGCGGGGGCGGCGGCGGCGGGCTCGACGATGTGGACGAACCCGACGATGACGATCTCGACGAGGATGACGAGGAGGAGGAGGTAAGCGCCGCCGCCCCCCCGCCCCCCGAGGACGAGGACGAAGCCCCCGTGGCCGTCGCCGAGCCGGAGGTGGCGTCGGCGCCGCGCCCCGTCAAGCGCCTGACGCCGCGCCCCGTCCCGCCCATGCCGCCGCGCAAGCCGGGCGTGGTGACCGTGGCGCTGAGCCCGGACGCCGACGACGCCTTCATGCTCTACGCGCTGGCGCACGGCAAGATCGAGACCGAGGGGCGCGTCTACGAGTTCGTGCGCGGCGACATCGCCACGCTCAACGACGAGACCAAGAAGGGCACCTACGACGTCACGGCCTTCTCCTTCGGCGCCTGGCCGCAGGTCGTGGAGCGCTACCTCGCCTTGCCCTGCGGCGCGTCGTTCGGCGACGGCGTGGGCCCGATGGTGGTCAGCAAGACGCCCGTGCGGCCCAGCGAGGTGGACGGCATGCTCGTGGGCGTGCCCGGCCTGACGACCACGGCCGCGCTCGTGCTCAGGCTGTGGCTTGCGCCGGCGCGCTTGAAGCTTGTGTCCGTGCCCTTCCAGGAGGTCGTGGCCGCGGTCAAGAGCGGCAAGGTGCGCGCGGGCGTGCTGATCCACGAAGCCCAGCTCACCTACCGCCTCGACGGCCTGGCGAAGGTCATGGACCTCGGCCGCTGGTGGACCGACAAGACCGAGGGCCTGCCCCTGCCGCTGGGCGGCACCGCCATCCGCCGCGACATCCCGGCAGAGGAGCGCACCAAGATCGCCCTCGACCTCAAGCGCTCCATCGCCTACGCCATGGGCCATCGCGAGGAGGCGCTCGGGTACGCCGCGAAGTTCAGCAAGGGCCTGCCGCGCCAGCTGCTCGACCGCTACGTCACCATGTACGTCAACGAGCTGACGCTCGACATCGGCGAGCGCGGACGGCAGGCGGTGCACACGCTCTTCGACTACGCCGTGCGCCTGGGATCGATGAAGGAACGCGTGGACCTCGAGCTCTCCTGAGAACGGGGGGGGCGCGGGGGGCCCGGGACCTTCGGCCCGGGACGAAATCCACGATTTCCGTGACCGGGGTGGCGCACGCGGCGGAGGAAGGGTGGGACCCGACCGGAGCCTGTCGTGCGTCGTCTTCTTCTCGGCCTGCCAGCCCTGGCCCTGCTCACAGCCGTACCGCTGGCGGCCGTTCTCGCGCTCTGGCGAGCACTTCCGGCGCCGCAGGCCCGGTCGGTCCCACTTGTTCCTCCAGCCGGTGGCGCAGCACCGGGCCTGATCCTCGAGCGCGAGACGCTCGCCCTGGGCTGTCTCCAGCCCCTCGAACGACGCGAGATCCCGCTCTCGTGGCGGCGTGTCGGTCCCGGAGACCTACGCGTGCTGGCGTTGCGCACGGGCTGCGGCTGCGCGGCCCTGCTCGATCTCCCTACGACCCTGCCCGCGGGCGCCCACGGCACGCTGCGCGTCGTGCTCCACGCTCCCGCCGACCTCGGGCCCCTCGACATCCCCCTGCGCGTCGTGACCGATGCTGTTGCCCCCGACGACGTCAGCACCGTGCGGGTGCGAGCTTTCGTGGGCGAGCGGCTCGTCGTGCGCCCGGCCTACCTCGATCTCGGGCGGCGCTCGGCGGGTGCGAGCCTGCTGACGCGTCTGTGCGTGCACCTGCCGCCGGAGGTAGAGGGTCCCGTGGAGGCGAGCCTGGTCGGCTGGCCCGGGGATGTGCGCGTCGTGCGCGCGGCGATGCACGCCCAGCACGGCCCGGACCTGCTGCTCGACACGGCGTGCACGGGTCCCCCCGGCCCGCGCGTGGGCCTGCTGCGCGTGCGTGCGTCGGGTGGGGGCGAGGTCGCGGTCCCCTTGCGCGCCGAGGTCGTCGCGCCCCCCGCGCGCGCTAGCGGGCCGCCGTGAGCACGCCCACCTTGCGTCCGGCGCGTTCGAAGGCCGTGAGCGCGTGCTCGATGTCGGCGGGGCTGTGGCCGGCCGAGATCTGCACGCGGATGCGCGCCTGGCCGCGCGGCACGACGGGGAAGGAGAAGCCCACCACGTAGACGCCCTCGACCAGCATCTGCTCGGCCAGCCCCGAGGCTAGGCGCGCGTCGCCTAGCATGATCGGCACGATCGGATGCACGCCCGGGCGGATCGTGAAGCCCAGGGCCGTCATGCCCTGGCGGAAGCGGGCGGTGTTCTTCTCGAGCCGGTCGCGCAGCTCGGTGGTGCCTGAGATCAGGTCCAGGCAGGCGAGCGAGGCCGCCACAATGCCCGGGGGCACGGTGTTGCTGAAGAGGTAGGGACGCGAGCGCTGCCGCAGCAGGGCCACGACCTCCTTCTTGGCGGCCGTGAAGCCGCCGCTGGCCCCGCCCAGCGCCTTGCCCAGCGTGGAGGTCAAGATGTCGATGCGCTGGGTGACGCCGCAGTGCTCGGGCGTGCCGCGCCCCGTGCGCCCCACGAAGCCCGTGGCGTGCGAGTCGTCCACCATCACCAGCGCGTCGTAGCGCTCGGCGATGTCGCAGATCGACTTCAGGTCGGCGATGTCGCCGTCCATCGAGAACACGCCGTCGGTGGCCACCATCACGCGCCGCGCGCCGGCCGCGCGGGCCTCCTTGAGCTTCGTCTCGAGGACCTTGAAGTCGAGGTGCTCGTAGCGGTAGCGGGTCGCCTTGCAGAGCCGGATGCCGTCGATGATCGAGGCGTGGTTGAGCGCGTCGGAGACGATCGCGTCTTGCTCCCCGAGCAGCGTCTCGAAGAGCCCCCCGTTGGCGTCGAAGCACGAGCCGTAGAGGATCGTGTCCTCCTGGCCCACGAAGGCCGAGAGCCGGGCTTCGAGCTCCTTGTGCTTGTCCTGCGTGCCGCAGATGAAGCGCACCGACGACATGCCGTAGCCGCGCTCGTCGAGCGAGGTCTTGACCGCCGCCAGCAGCTTCGGGTGGTTCGCCAGCCCCAGGTAGTTGTTGGCGCAGAAGTTGAGCACCTGACGCCCGTCGGCCAGGCGGATGTGCGCCCCCTGCGGGCTCCCGATCAGCCGCTCGCGCTTCGTGAGTCCCTGCGACTCGATCCCGTCCAGCTCTTCTTGGAAGCCCTGGCGCGTGGCGGCGGTGTACATGGCGAGCCCTCGGGTTGGCCCGTCGTCCTACCACGGCCGCCGTGCTCTGGCAGGCTCCGACCGACGCGTGCACACCGTGCGCGCCCGCCCGCTAGACTCAGCGCCCATGGTGCGCAGACTCGTCTTCTGGCTTGCCACCGCGTTGTCCGTCGTCGGCACGCTCGACCTTCCGGCCGCGTGGGGCAAGGACCCGCCCCCCATCCCCGGGACGGCGGAGGTCGCGAAGGCGACCGCCGCCGCCGCGGCGGGCCGGCTGGCCGAGGCGGGGACGCTGCTGGCGAAGGCGGTGAGCCTGGCGGTCAAGGCCAAGAGTCTGGAGGGTGAGGCGCAGGCGGCGGAAGCCCTGGGAACGATCCTCGACGGCCTGGAGGCCGACGCGAGACTTGACGCCGGTCCCGTGGCGTACGACAAGCCGCGCGAGGGGCGCGACAAGGCCCGCGAGCTGGTCGGTGCCGCGCTCAAGGGGCTGGACGCAGGCCACCATGGGGTCTTCGTCTCGGCGCATGCGCTGGCCCTCGGGCTCGTGCTCGATGTTGTGGCGCTGGGAGATGACCTCCACCTGGGCCCGGCTGCGGCGGTGCTGACCGAGTTTGCCGCTACCTCGCAGGCCGGGGTCGCCGGCCCCGTGTTCGCGCTGCTGGCCCAGGGCGTGGTCGCGGCGCGGGCCGGCGACCACGCCACGGCCGCGACGGCCTTGGACGCGGCGGCGGCCGAGTTCGAGGCGCGCGGTTGGCACCTGCCCGCCCTCTACGCGCGGCTGGAGCTCGCCATGCAGCAGGTGGCGGCCGCCGACGCCGACGGCGCGCTCAAGACGCTCAAGCTCGCCGTGGCCCGGCTGCCCCGCGAGTCCGATCTGCCCAACGTGCGCGAGTGGCTGCAGGCCGTCGGCGTGCGTGCCAAGGACTCCCCCCCCGACCTGCTCGACTCCTTCCTGGCGAGCTCGGGCCACCTGCTGGGGGCGAGCGATGGGGGCGCTGGGGGCCGCGGCGGGAAGGGAGCCCAGCAAGGGGGGGGCGACGTGTCGCCGGTCGGCAAGATTCTGTCGAGATGGCCCGCCAGCAAGCCCTTCGCGACGGTCCGGCGCATGGCCTCCGGCTTCCGGTGCGACCTGCCGTTCGACGAGGCGGAGGCGGTCGAGGTCCCCCTGCGAACGCGCCAACGTCCCTGGGAGTCGGAGTACGCCGGCGTGACACTGCTCCTGGCCGGCCCCGCCGTCGCGCTGCGCATGCTCGACCTCACGGGCCTGCGCACCCAGCCGAGCGTCCGTTCGCGTCCTTCGCGGGCCTGGGCCTTCTACTGGTTGGCCGAGGGCGAGGTCTGGGGCGCCACGAAGACCGGCATCGAGATCAGCGGCCATGCGGCCGCGTTCACTCCCCGCTGAGGGCGCCGCCGCGCTGGCGCCAGGCCTCGTAGAAGAGCACCCCCGCCGCGCTGCCGACGTTGAGCGAGTCCACGCCGCGGGCCATGGGCACGGAGACGGCCTCATCGCAGAGTTTGAGGATCTCGGGGGAGATCCCCTCCCCCTCGCTACCCAGCACCAGGCAACAGTCGCGGCGTAGGTCGGCCTCCGGCAACGTGTGCTGGGCGGCGGAAGGGTGCGCGGCCACGCAGCGCACCCCCGCGGCGCGCAGCCGGCGCAGGGCCTCGGCCAGCGGCGTGTGCTCGACGATCGGCACCGCGAAGACCGCGCCCATCGAGGTGCCGATGGCTCGCGTGAGGAAGGGGCTGCAGGTGCGCTCGCCCGCGATCAACGCCTGCACGCCGAGGGCGGCCGCATTGCGCACGACCACCCCCACGTTCTCGGCGTTGGTGACTCCGTCGAGGGCGGCGAAGAGGTGCGGGCGAGGCTGCTCCCGCAGCACGTCTTCGAGCGTCGTGGTACGCGGGAGGCGCCCCACGGCTTTGAGGCCCTGCCGGTCGGGGAAGCCCGTGGCGTGCTCGATCTCAGCCTTGCTCGCGGCCAGCAGCACGTGGATGGGCTCGGGGCGGGCGTCGAGCCGGCCCTGGAGCCGCTTCAGCCAGTCTTGCGTGAGCAGCAACGACTCGACGGGGAAGGGGCTCTCGAGCAGCCGCTCCACGATCTTCCCGCCCTCCGCCACGAAGCGCGCCTGGCGCTCAAGATCCTTGCGCCGCCTCAGCGTCGTGTACGGGGCCAGGTCGGCCTGTGCGGCCTCGCTGAGAGGCTGGATTCGCAGCAGGGCCACGTCGACGGCCTAGCGAAGCACGCGCGACCACCAGGGGAAGCCCCGGGCGCGGACGCGTCGAAAGGCCTCGGCGGGGAAGCCCTCCTCGGCCAGCAGGCGGGCCGGGTCGTCGAGCTCGCTCTCGGCGCGCTCGTCAAGCCAGACGCCCAGCTCGGTCGGCGGAGCGGCCGCGGCCAGGGCCGCCAGCACCAGGGCCGCGCACGTCCCCAGCGCGCGCCCCAGCACCGGCACGGGGTCGGCAGAGCGCTTCGCCAGGAAGGCCGCCACGCGCGGACCCTCCTCGCCTAGCAGGCCGCCCAGGCGCGGGTTGGGCTCCGGCGCGCCGGGAGCGAGGGCGAGGAAGGCCTGCGGGTTCAGCAGCGCGGCGGGCTGGCCGTACTTCGTGAGCACCTCGGTCACGGCCTCCAGCGTGCCCTTGCGCCGCCGCCGATGGCGCGCGAGGGCCGCCGGGAGCAAGGCCGCGGCGGCCGCCAACACCTCGGCGCTGCCGGCGCGCGAGAGATCGCCGCGCGAGCGCAGGGCCTTGGCCGCGGTGCCCGCGACCTGCTCGATGGACGCGAGGTAGCGCTCGGCGATGGCGGCAGGCTCGGACATGTGCACCCCGGTCCCCCTACGGCTCGTCTCCATCCTGCCCGATCGCTTCCACGGGGCAGCCTTCCAGCGCCTCGAGGCAGTCCGCGACGTCCTTCGCCTCCGTCGGCTGGGCGAACACGTACGAGTAGCCCTTGTCGTCGTTGCGCCGGAAGAACTTGGGCGCCGTCTCGCGGCACGCATCGCAGTCGATGCACTGGTCGTCGACGTAGAACCGGCCCGGCACGTTGTCCGCCAGCTTGTTCTGCTTGTCGGCCATGTCGCTTCCGTCCGGGAACGCCCCGCACCCTACGGCTTCGGCGGCCCGCGTCCACTCGGAACCCGAGGGCGCTGGGGTGAGGCGCGCTCCGGGGGCGCGGCAGGGTCCAGCATGCGATCATGGGCCCACGGCTCGCGCCTGCGATCTGGCATGGCCGGCGAGCGGTGGAGCGCCGTCCTGGGGCGCAAGTTGGAGTGCGCGTGGCATCGGACGTGACACCCGGAGGCGCGGCCGCCCCGACTCCGACGCGCTTGCCGCGACGCCCCTACGGCGCGCCTGAGGCGCTGCGGGCGCTCTCCGTGGCGGCGCTGCTGGCCGGGTTCACCGCGTTTGCCCTGCCGAAGCTCGAGAATCCGATCCTGTTCCGCCCCGGCGAGGTGCCGACTCCGCGGGTGTCGGAGGCAGAGCGGATCGCGTCGGCCCTCCTCGGCTTGTGCATCGGCGTGGGTCTCTGGCTCGCGGCGGCAGCGCGAGCGCGAGCCGTCGTCGACGGCACGGTCGCTCCCGGCTCCCCACGTGTCGCCCGGCTCGTCACCCTGTTCGGTGGCCTGCTGGTCGCCGCACTCATCCCGCTCTACTACCTCGTCAAGGTGGGTCGGATTCGGAACAGCCACGATGAGGGGTTCATCGTGGTCTTGCTCGCCGCGGTGGCCGCGACGCTGGTCTGGATCGGCCTCGAGCGGCGCCTGCGCCTGGGCCGGGGGCGGTCGGGCCCGGCGCAGCGGATGGGCCCCTACGAGGCCGACGACGCGCTCAGCGTGCGTGGAGCCGACCTCTCCGGCTGGCAGGAGGCATTGGGGCCTGCCGCCCAGCCTCCACCCCCGCCGCTCCGGAGCTTCGGTGCCTACCAGCGTTCCGTGCCGTCCCCAGGACCGCGCGAGGTCCGGCAGAGGCTGACGACCGTGAACCCCGCCACACACCGGATGGGGCGCAGCGAGTCCGTCTCCGTGACGGTGGGCCTGATCGCCGTCATGCTCCCTCTCGCCATGCTGCTGGTGGGCACCCTGCGGTCCTGCGGCTGACGGTCGAGCGTGCCCGCGGGCTCGGCCTAGGGCGCGCGAGCCGCGCGGCCGTCCGCGGGCCGCTCCGTGAGGACGGCCTTGAAGAGGGCGCGCTGGATGTGGAGCCGGTTCTCGGCCTGCTGGAGCATCAGGCTGCGCGGGCCGTCCACCACGGCGTCGTCGGCCTCTACGTTGCGGCGCACGGGCATGGCGTGCATGAAGTGGGCGTCGCGCGTGCTGGCGAGCAGGCTGCTGGTGATGCGCCGGTCCATGTGGCGCTCGCGCTGCTCCTGCTCCTCGGCCGGGCGGCCGTGCAGGTTGGGCGCCTCCCAGGAGGCGGCGTAGACCACGTCGGCCCCGGCGACCCCCTCGGCCAGCTCGCGCACCTGCTTGACCGAGCCGCCCGAGGCCAGGGCCGCGCGCTGGGCGGTGTCGCGCACCGCCAGATCGAGCTCGAAGCCCTCGGGGTGGCAGACCGTCACGTGCATGCCCAGCTTGGCCGCCATCACGACCACGCCGTGCGGCACGGCCAGGGGCCGGGCCTTGGGGTGGTAGGTCCAGGCCAGGGTCAGGCGTTTGCCGCGCACGTCGCCCAGGGCCTCCTCGAGCGTCAGCGCATCGCCCCAGGCCTGGGTGGGGTGGTCGAGCACGCTCTCCATGTTGAAGATCGGCACCGAGGCGTGCTTCTGGAACGAGACGATCACCTGGTCGCGACGCTCCAGCCCCCAGTCGTCGTGACGCGCCAGGGCGCGGATGGCGATGGCGTCGGCGTAGCGGCTGAGCACCGCCACCGCATCGCGCACGTGCTCCTCGGGCGCGCCGCGCATGACCGCGCCCTCGCGCAGCTCGAGGTCCCACATGTCGCGCCCGGCGGCAAAGTCCACCACCGTGCCGCCCATGCTGCCGAAGGCGATGGCGAACGAGGCCCGCGTGCGCAGCGAGGGGTTGAAGAAGACCATCGCCAGCGACTTGCCTTCGAGCGGTCGCCCGTGGCCCTTGGCCTTCATCTCGCGCGCCAGCGCGACGACCCAACGAATCTCCTCCGGGCGGAAGGTGTCGAGGGTGACGACGTCGCGGCCGTGGATCACGGGGCGGGAGACTACGGGCGCGCGCGAACAGAAGCCAGGGGGCGCGGGGGCGGAGAGGCTGGCCCGCGGCCACCGCGGCCGGGTAGCATGCGCCTCTCCTGCCTCACCCCCGCGCCCCCTGGCCCTCTGGGTTTCTGGACACCATGCC
>JANOFW010000123.1:0-1707 GCA_031413835.1 Planctomycetia bacterium | reverse complement strand
GTCCGGCCGCCCGCTGTGTATTCGGGCGAAGCAACCTGCGGCTACGGCGCTTTGAACGGCGGGCGGCAGATGACGAGCGCGTCCGGGTAGGCCGCCTTGGGGACCGGAGGCAGGGGCGGGGCGCTCTTGATGGAGGCGTAGGCGAAGCCGACGCCCAGGAGCGCGGCCAGGCCGATGCGGCCCGCGCCGACGTCGGTGGAACGGAAGGCCGAGAGCAGGACGGGGGGCGTGAGCAGTAGGAAGAGCGCCAGGCTCTGCACGGGTGCCGTGCCCAGGCCGGCGATGCCCTTGGGACACTCGAGCGTGCCGCTCGTCTCCAGGTAGACGTGCCAGCCGGCCACCGCCAGGCCCAGCAGGCAAGCCGGAACCGTCAGCCAGGAAGCGGTGCCGCGCGCCAGGAAGCCGTCGGCGAACAGGCCCAGCAGCAGGATGCCGAGCGCCAGGAACACGGCCGTTCGCTGGTAGAAGCACAGCGGGCAGGCCTTGAGGCCCAACCCCACCGAGAGGTACACGCTGCCGATCGAGCCCACCAGGGCCACCAGCTGGGCCAGGCTGTAGGGAACGTCGCGCTTGAGTGCGTCCATGGATCCTCCCGCCGCGGCCAGGGCGGACCGCACGCCCGACTATACGGGTCCTGGGGGTACGCATTCCAGCGCTGTAGGGCGCGCTAGGCCAGCAGCGCGGCGGCGTTGTCGTGGAGGATGCGGGCGCGCTGGGGCTCGGGGAGGGCGAGGCGGTCGAAGGCGGCGAGGGTGGCGGCGAGCACGTCGTGGCGCCAGCCGCGGGGGAAGGTGGAGGAGTCGGTGCCGAAGAGGATGCGCTCGGGGCCGAAGACGGCGAGCGCTGCCTTGAGGGCGCCGGCCAGATCGAGCGGCGGCACCTGCGTCGTGAGCCAGGAGTTCGAGGAGGAGAGGTCGGTCAGCACATTCGAGCACTGCGTGCCGGCCATGAGCGTCTCGCGCAGGTAGCCCGCGCCCAGATGCGGGATCACGAAGCGCACGGCAGGGAAGGCATCGGCGGCGGGGATCAAGTCGAGCGGGTTGGCAAAGGCGAGGTCGGTCGTGCGCGGCAGGCCGAGCAGGTCGCGCACCTTCACCTGGAACAGGCCGCACTGCACGAGAGCCAGGCCCTTGTGCCGCGACACGACCTCGAGCACGGCGCGCGCCTCCGGTCCCGAGACGCGGTAGCCGTGCAGCGCCGGGAAGAGCAGCACGCCGCGGTAGCCCTGCGTGGCGAACAGGGCCTCGACACGCGCGGGCGCTCCCTCTGCCTTGGGATTCACGAGCCCGACCGGCACGAGACGGCCTGCCGCGAGGCGCGCGGCCTCGGCCACCGCCGCCGCCTCCTCGGGCGCGCTCGCGAAGGCCACGGCACGCTCGACCCCGTGGCGATCGAGGTCGGCGAGCCAGCGACGCACGTGGGCGCCGAGGTCGGGGCCGGGGATCTCGAGGCCGGCCTTCTTGGCCAGAGCGGCCAGCCGCTCCTCGACGGTCCCCGGCAACGGGGAGATGCGCGCGAGCGCCTCGAAGTACGGACGCGAGAACAGATGCAGATGGGCGTCGAGGATGCGGCTCATTCACTCCCCTCAGAACGGCGCGGGTGAGTAGGCGGGGTCAGGCACCAATGCCGGTGACATAAGCCGGTGCGAAGTGCAGAGGGCCACTCCCTCGTCCGACTGTCGAAGTTGCTGAATCAACGCAACCGGCA
>JANOFW010000122.1:0-7026 GCA_031413835.1 Planctomycetia bacterium | reverse complement strand
CTGTCTGGTTCGCCTGACGGCGGCGCGCGCCGATCTGCCCGGCCTGGGTCGTGAGATCTGGTGCGCGGTGGCCGGGCGGCTGCACCTGAAGGACCGCACGGGCCAGAAGACCCCGGTGGCCGTGGGCGACCGCGTGGTGGTGCGCCTGGACGTGGGCACCGAGGAGCGCCGGGGCGCGCAGGTGGTCGAGCTGCTGGCGCGCACGAGCATGCTCTCGCGACCCGCCGTCCACAAAGGCCGCGTTGAGCACGTGCTGGCCACCAACGTGGATCAGGTGCTGATCGTGACGGCGGCGGCCGACCCGGCCTTCAACCCCTCGCTGGTGGACCGCCTGCTGGCGGTCGTCGAGTGGAGCCGGCTCGAGGCCGTGCTGGTGCTCAACAAGATGGACCTCGTGGCCGGCGAGCCGCCCGAGACCGCGGCCTACCGCGCGCTCGGCTACGCCGTGTGCCCGGTGAGCGCAACCACGGGCGCGGGCATCGCCGAGCTGCGCTCACGGCTCGTCGGGCGCACGTCGGTCGTGGTGGGCCACAGCGGCGTGGGGAAGTCCTCCGTGCTCAACGCCGTGGAGCAGGGGCTGGGGCTGGTGGTGGGGGAGGTCAACGCGGTCAGCGGCCGCGGCACGCACACGACCACCGCCGCGGTGCTCGCCGAGCTGGCGGGGGGCGGCTCCGTGATCGACACCGCCGGCGTGCGCGAGTTCGGGCTGTTCAAGATCCCGCCGCGCGAGCTCAGCTGGCTCTTCCGCGACCTGGCGCGCGAAGCGCCCGGCTGCCGCTTCGGCGACTGCAGCCACACCCACGAGCCCGGCTGTGCCATCGAGGCGGCCGTGGAGCAGGGGCGCGTCGCCGCTTTCCGCTACGACTCGTATCTGAAGATCCTGGAGAGCATGCAGGAGGGGCCGAGCTACGCGGGGGGTGGAGGGAGGGGTTCAGCTCGGCGTCACCAGAGCCAGGCTGGAGCCTGGCGCTCCCAGGGCAGCCCAAGAGGCCAGAGGCGAAGAGGGGACTACTCCCAGTACCAGACCGTGACCACGCCCTCGTTCTTGTCTTCGGAGTGCGAGATGGAGATCAGGCGCTCGGGCCCGAGCTCGGCAGCGAAGGCGGCCGCCTGGTCGAAGAGCGTCTCCCAGGAGCTCATGCTGCTGCGGAAGATCTTGTAGCCGACGGCGCGCATGTGCGGAGCTCCACGGACGGCAGGGCAGTCTACGCGCTCGCCTGCTGCAGCAGGGGGCGCAGCGCGCCCGCGAGGTAGAGGCTGCCGGTGACGAGCACGAGCGCGTCACCGGTCGCCAGGGCGCGCGCCCGTGCAAGGGCGGCTTGCGGGTCGGCCACGGCCTCCACGCGGTTGCCTGCGGGAGCGTGGGCGCGTGCGCGCAGGGCGAGGTCGGCAGCGGGGAGCGCGCGCGGCGAGGCCACCTGCGTGGCCACGACGGCGAGGGCCGAGGGCACGAGCGTGGCGAGGATCGCCTCCACCTGCTTCTCGGCCAGCAGCGCCAGCAGCAGCACGTAGGGGCGCCGGGGCCAGGCCGCGCGCAGACCCTCGAGGGCCGCGCGGGCCGAGGCGGGCGTGTGCGCTCCGTCGAGCACCACGAGCGGGCGGCCCGCGAAGGGCTCGAGCGCCGCCGGCAGCCGCACCTGGGCCAGGGCCGTCTCGATGGTCGTGCGCGAGAGCCCCAGGCGCAGCAGCATCGCGGCGGCCAGCGCCGCGTTGCGCGCCTGGTGCGCGCCCGCCAACGGCAACCTCAGGTCGAGGCGCTCGCCGTCCACGCGCACGCGCGCGTGCGTCAGGGGACCGGGCTCGGTGCGCACCTCCTCGAGCAGGATCTCGCGGCCCAGCACGGCCAGCGGCGCGTCCAGCTCGCGCGCCCGACCCTCGATCACCCGCAGGGCCGCCCCCTCGGCCCCCGTCACGCAAGGAACCCCGGTCTTGAGGATGCCCGCCTTCTCGGCCGCGATGAGCTCGACCGTGGAGCCCAGCAGCTGGGTGTGCTCGAGCTCGATGGTCGTGATGGCCGTCAGCGTCGGACGGCAGACGGTGGTGGCGTCCAGCCGGCCGCCCAGACCGGTCTCCAGCACCACCTCGCGGCAGCCGGCCTCGCGGAAGACGAGCCAGGCCGCGGCCGTGAGCAGCTCGAAGAACGTGAGCGCCTCGGGCGTGCCGTGCCGGGGCCGCGCGTGCGGCAGCAGCGTGTCGAGCGCGCGCGCCAGCGCCGTCTGCGAGACGGGCGTGCCGTCGAGCGCGATGCGCTCGCCCAGGTCGGAGAGGTGCGGGGAGGTGTAGAGGCCCACGGGCCCGGCCCCGGCGGGGGTCAGCGCCGCGGCCAGCATGCGCACGGTCGAACCCTTGCCCTTGCTGCCCGCGACGTGCAGGGTGCGCGGGCCCAGGTGCGGGGAGCCCAGGGCCGCGAGGAGCCCGTGCATGCGCTGGAGGTCGAAGGCCTGCGGACCGTTGGGCTGTCGCTGCTCGTAGTTCGTGGCCGAGGCGAGCAGCCGCTCTACGTCCGCGCGGTCGAGGATGCGTTCGGGGAGCGCGCTCACGCCGGGATGCTACGCCACGGGGGCGGGAGCCCTGCGGCGAGGGTGGACGACGCTCCGAACATGGTAGGCTGCTGCTGCCCGTCCGCCCGCCCGGCATGCCCCCCAGGCCACGACCACTCGCCGGCCACGCATGCCCGAAGGAAGGCCATGTTCGAGAACCTCAAGCAGGCACAGCGGCCGGGGATGACGCCCAAGGAGCGCGGTCGCTTCTTCTTCTACCTGGCGATGCTGGTCTTCACGGCCGGCGCGGTCATGAGCGTGAAGTCGTGCCGCAAGCTGCCCGGCCGGGGCGCGCTTCCGGGTCCCGCAGAGAAGTCCGTCGAGGACCAGGCTACGAGCCGGATCGACCGGCCCAAGCTGCTGGCCGAGGTGAGCGACGACACTGCCGGCCACGAGCGCTTCCAGGTGCGCGCGTTGGAGTACGTGCGCAACCTCCAGGCCGTGGGCCTGAACGAGGCGCCGCAGCCGGTGGCCTCGGCCGAGCTCAAGGCGCGGCCCTTCGCCGAGGCCCTGGGCAGCGTCTTCGAGGTCGAGGGTCGGGTCACCGCCATGACCCACATGGAGTACCGCTCCGAGCGCGAGACGCTCTGGGCGCTGGTGCTCGAGGCGGCCGACGGCGCGCAGGTGCTGGCCGTGAAGCTGGCCTCCACCAACGAGCCCGGCGCCGGCGCGCCGACCGACGCCTGGCCCGTGGCGCCCGTCGAGCTCAAGACGGGGGACCGCGCCTTGGTGCGCGGCGTCTACGTGCAGCGCCGCTCCGGGAGCGTGGGTGCGATCGCCCTCTCCGAGCCCACGCCGGTGCTGCTGTGCTCGCATTTCCGCCGCCAGGTGGACCCGCCGGCGGACCCGATCGAAGACCTGAGCGAGGCCGCCTTCGACAAGATCGACGATCGCTTCTACGCGGGCACGGCGCGCGCCGACGACCCCGCGATCTACGAGGTCTTCCAGTGGCTGCGCCTCAAAGGCCATGCGTGGGTGCGCGCGCAGATCGACAGCGGTGCCCTCAAGGTCGAGGAGTGGAAGCGCGAGGCCTTCGACCTCTGGTCGGAGGAGGCCGGCCTGCGCTCGGTCGAGCAACCCCGTCCCTTCACCGACGGCGCGCGTGGGAAGGTGTTCCGCACCTCCGGCATGGTCGGCAAGGTGCTGCTCGACGACTGGGACAGCCAGCGCCCCAACGCCTGGGGCGTAAACCAGATGTACGGCGTCTACCTCTGGTCGGACTACTACGGCAACCGCGTCGTGCCCTGCTTCACCCCGTTCTCCTGGGAGACTTTCGGCGTCCAGGACTGGCGTCCGCTCGAGGAGCGTGTCTACCTCTACGGGATCTTCGTCAAGAACTACACCTACGACACCCAGTTCGCGGCCAAGGAGGGGGCGGGCTTCCAGAAGCTCACCATGCCGCTCTTCATCGTCCTCGACGTGCGGCCCTTCCCGGTCGGCAAGGGCGGGAACTCGGCCGTGGTGGCACTCGTGCTGCTGGGGATGTTCCTCGTGGCGGGCTTCACCGGCGTGCTGCTCGCCCGCAGCGAGAAGCGCTCCAGCGCGGCGCTGCAGGAGAAACTCGTCGGCTGGCGCCGCAAGCAGCGCGCCGCGGCCGCGGGCGCGAGCCCGCCGGCCGGATCCCCCACCGAGGGGACCGCGCCGCCCGGCGGAGCGACGTGAGCTCCGAGCGCGCGGCGGCTCCGCTCGAGGAGCGCGTCGACCTGCCGGGTCGCGCCACGCGCCTGCGCCTGGGATCGGGGACGCGCGGGCTGCTGCCCGCCGTGCTGGCAGCGCTGGCGCCCGGCGCCGAGCGCGTGGGCTGGCTGATCGACGCTGCCGTGGCGCGGCTCTGGGAGCGTGCGGGGGGCCTGGAAACCCCGCCCGGCCGCGAGGCCGTGCGCCTCGTGCTGCCCGCGGGCGAGGCGGCCAAGGAGCGTGACGTGCTCGCGCGCGCTCAGGATGTCCTGCTCAGCCTGCGTCGCGACGAACCCGTCGTGGTCGTGGGGGGCGGCGCGGCCCTCGACCTGGGCGGCTTCGCGGCCGCCACCGCCCACCGCGGTCACGCCTGGGTGGCCCTGCCCACGACGGTACTGGCCATGGCGGACGCCTCCGTGGGGGGCAAGGTCGCCATCAACCATGCACGCGGCAAGAACCTGCTCGGCGTCTTCCATCCTCCCGCCGAGGTGCTGGCCGACCTCGACTTCCTCTCCACGCTGCCGGCGCGCGAGGCGGCTTGCGGGTGGGCCGAGGTGCGTAAGGCGGGCGTCGTGGGCGACGAGGCGCTGCTGGCCCTGCTCGACGACGGCGTGCCCTCCGAGGAGGCGGCGCGGGCCGAGGTCTTGCGGCGCGCCGTGGCCGTCAAGGCGCGGCTGGTCGAGCAGGACGAGCGCGATCAGGGGCCGCGCCGGGCGCTCAACTACGGACACACCGTGGGACACGCGCTCGAGCGCCTGGGCCTGGGCCTGCTCCACGGTGAGGCCGTGGCGCTGGGCATGCTCGCGGCCGTGCGCATCGCTGCGGCCCGCGGCCTGGTCGGGCCGGAGTTGCTGGAGCGCGAGACGCGCTCGCTCGCGCGCCTGGGTCTCCCCGTGACTCTGCCCGCCCCGCTCGACGCCTCGGCCTTGCTCGCGCTCCTGGGCGCCGACAAGAAGCGCCGCAGCGGCACGCGCCACACCTTCGTGCTCCCCCAGCGCCCCCGGGGCGTCACGATCGTCGAGGACGTGACCGACGGAGAGGTGCTCGAGAGCCTCAGCGCTCGCCCTGCAGCCTCTGCCTAGCTTGAAGAAGCGAGCGCGGCTCGGCCGCGCTTACTTCTTCAATTCGGACTTCCACTCGTCCTGGTCGCGCCAGAACTGCTCGAGGTGGCGGCGGTCCTCGTCCTTCACCTTGTCGTAGCGCACCTTGACCGTCAGCACGCCCTGGTCCACGTCGTCCGCACCGAACATGCGGTTGACCTGCAGGATGACCGCCTCGATCTCGAAGTAGTAGTCCTTGATCACGAAAGGCTGGCGGAACTTGATCTTGAGGCGCGTGCCCTGCTTGAGCAGGGCCTGTTGCGGGTCCGGCGCCTTGCCGCCGTCGGGCAGCTCGTAGCGGAACATCAGGCCGTCCTCGTAGAGCGTCACGATGCGCCCGACCTGGTTGGGGGGCAGGTGGTCGCCGGTGGTCGTCAGCGTGCGGAAGAGGATCGGCACCTTGCCGGTCACGCCGCCGTCGTCCTCGTTCTCGGGCTGCTCGAGGCGGATCTGGCCGATGTCCTTGCCCTGCTTGAAGTGCGCCACGCCGGCCTCGGCCGTCTCGAAGGCCTTGAAGACGCTGTCCAGGCCGAGCGTCACCAGCGTCTTGCGCAGGAACTTGCTGGGACGCGCCAGCACCATCTCGCCGCCCTGGTCGCGCAGCGCCTTGTGGGTCTTGATCAGGTAGCCCAGCGCGGCGGAGTTGATGAACTTGAGCAGGTGCAGGTCGAGCACCAGGCGCGTGTCGCCCAGGGCGATCATGCGGTCGATCCGCTCGCTGAAGGCCGGCAGGTTGAAGGTGTCGAACTCGCCGGTGAACTTCAGGATGACGATGTCGTCGTAGCGGAACTTCTCGAGCTTCATGATGTCTCCAGGGGAGGGTCTGCCCGCACGTGCCTCGGGGCAGCGCCGGACCCCAGGCCCGTGCCGCGCCGGAGGTCCGCCAGCGGGGCACGAGGATAGGATCCCGGCGCTTCCCGTACAACAGGCGGAGGCCCGGTATGGCGATTTCACGGCCCTGGGGGGGGAGTGTCGGGGACGGCCCCCGGGCACGCCACTAGGCGTCGCCCGCTCGCTCCAGGGCCTCGGCGATGAGCGCCTCGGGCTCGATGCCGTCGGCTTCGCCCTCGAAGGAGAGCAGCAGGCGGTGGCGCAGGGCGGCCGGGGCGATGCGCTTCAAGTCGTCGCGCGCCACGGCGCTGCGGCCGTCGGCCAGGGCCAGGACCTTGCCGGCCAGGGCCAGGGCCTGCGCGCCGCGCGCGCTGGCCCCCAGGCGCACGTAGCGCTTGACCAGCGGTCCGGCCTCGGGCCGTTCCGGACGCGTGGCCGTGACTACCCGCGCGATCCAGCCGCGCACCCGCTCGCCCAGCGGCACCTCGCGGGCCAGGGCCTGCAGCGCGAGCACGCGGGGGCCGTCGAGGACCTGGCCGATCGCCACGGGCTTGGACTGGGTGGTGCGATCGAGGATCGTCTCGAGCTCCTTGGGGTCGGCTCCGCGCGTGTGCACGTGCAGCAGGAAACGGTCCAGCTGGGCCTCGGGCAGCGGGTAGGTGCCCTCCATCTCGATCGGGTTCTGCGTAGCGAGCAGCACGAAGGGGCGCGGCAAGGGGTAGGTCGTGCCCCCGCTGCTCACCTGTCGCTCCTCCATGGCTTCCAGCAGCGCGCTCTGGGTCTTGGGGGTGGCCCGGTTCACCTCGTCCACCAGCAACACGTTCGCGAAGACCGGGCCAGGACGGAAGCGCAACTCGCGGCGGCCACCCTCCTCCAAC
>JANOFW010000121.1:0-4097 GCA_031413835.1 Planctomycetia bacterium | reverse complement strand
ACGCAGGTCGAGCGGCCCCGCGTCGCAGGCCAGCTCGGGAGGCCCGAGCCGGTCGCTCACCGGATACCACTGCGTGAGCAGGCCGCGGACGAAGTCCACGCGCACCTTCAACTCGCGCCGCGTCTTGCTGTGCACGTAGATCACGGGCGTCTCCATCTTCTGCGTCACATGGCTGGCGGGCACCTCGAGCCCCTTCCAGCCCACCTTGCGCAGCGGACAGTCGCGCACCTCGCTCCTCGAGTAGACGAACTCCGGCAGCGCCTCCTCCTCGTGCTGCAGCCCCTCGAGGCCGGCCCCCTCGGCGCCGCTCATCGAGGTGAAGGTCCCCCACTCGTGCACGATCAGCGGGTCCGTCGCGACGGGAGCCGCGGGCGGCTCCCCGGCACCGCTGCCCTGCGCCGTCGGCCCCCCCAGCCCCCCGAGGGTCAAGGCCACCACGATCGCCCAGCCGCTGCCGTGTCGCATGGGATGTCCTCCGCGGGGGCGGCCTGCCCCCGCTAGGGAGAGGACGTGCGGAGCGCACTGTCGTTAGCAGCCTCTCGGCTACAGCACGTAGACGAGCATCACGCCCACGTGGGCGGCCTGGAGCAGGAGGTACATGCCGCGCCAGGCGGGGTGGTTGCGGTCGGAAGCCAGCGTGGCGGGATCCTTCAGGAGCTTGGCCGCGGTCACGAGTCCGAAGGTGGAGAGAGCCAGCGCGAGCAGCGCGAAGCGCCAGGTAGGAGGCGAGAGCAGGCCGAGGGTGGCGAGCAGCGGGTAGAGCACGAACGGCGCCCAGAGGAAGGGGGCGATGAAGAGCGCCGCCTTGCGCACGCCCCAGACCACCGGCAGCGTGGCGCAGCCGTGGGCGCGGTCGCCGGCGATGTCGGCGAAGTCCTTGGTGGCGGCGGCGCCGAGCACGAAGAGCCCCATGACGCTGCCCAGGGCCCAGGGCTCGGCCACGAGCGGGTCCCCCACCACGGCCCAGCCGGCCACGGGCACGAGCAGCCCGCGCGGGATGGCGATGGTCAGGAGCGCGCCCCAGGTGAGGCGCTTGGTGCGCAGCGGCGGGGCGCTGTAGATCCAGGTGCCCAGCACGCCCGCGCCCACGCAGGCCAGGAAGCCCACGCTCACGAAGGCAGCCAGAGCCAGGGCCAGCAGCGCCAGCAGGTCGCCGAAGCGCAACGCGCCGCGGAACGTGGCGTGGCCGGCGGGGATGGGACGGAACGCCTTGTTGACCCGGTCGATGTCGGCGTCGAAGGCCTGGTTCCAGGCGTTGCTGGCGCCCGTGGCGCAGCAGGCGCTCGCCAGCGCCAGGCCGACCCCGCCCCAGGGCACGGGCACCTGCAGCGCGGCCGCCGCGGTGAGCGCGCCGGCTCCGGCGCCCACGACGGGCGCAATCAGCGTGAACGGCCGCGCCAGCTCGAGCAGCGTCTTCGGCGTCACGCGCCGCCGCCGTTCAAGCCGGCTTCACGAGGCGGAAACCGAGCGTCTCGTGCTTGTCCTTCGGCGCCGCCTCGAGGCGCAGGTCGGCGCGCAGCAGCTCGGACGGGTCGTTGTAGCAGCCGCCCTTGATGACGTGCAGCGTCTCGCCGTCCTCGAGCGCCGTGGCGGTCCACTCCCAGACGTTGCCGGAGAGGTCGCGCACGCCGTAGGGCGAGGCCCCCTGCGCGCTGACCGTCACGGGCTGCGTGCCGCCCTTGGCGGGATCACGCCCGTGGCAGGCCCGCTGCTCGTCCACCGGGGCCTCGCCCCAGGGGTGCAGACGCCCGTCGACGCCGCGCGTGGCCTTCTCCCACTGCTCCTCGCTGGGCAGCGACTTGCCCACCCAGCGGGCGTACTTCTGCACGTCGGCGATGCTCACGCCCACGACCGGCGCGTCCGGGTGGGCGAAGCGCTCCTCGCGCGAGTACTTGGAGAACCGGTAGCCCGTGGCGCGACAGAACGCGTCGTACTGGCGGTTCGTGACCGGGAACTTGTCGATCCAGAAGGCGGGCAGCGAGACGTGCCGACGGTCGGGCCCGAAGAGGAACGGGCCCGCAGGCACGAACATCATCGGTCCGTGATCGTCGGTCTCCTGCACCACGTAGTTCGCCGGCAGCGGCGCATGCACGACGGGCGCCGGGGGCGCAGCGTCGCCCACCTCGGAGGCCGCCGGCGCCGGCGCGGGCGCCTCGGACTCCTCGGTGATCCCGCGCTGCTCGAAGTAGCCGTGGATGTCGGAGAGTCGGTCGTCCACGACGTCCCAGGACTCGCCGCTGAGACCGCGGTAGCGCTCGAGCCAGAACTTCGACCGGCGGAACCAGTGCTCGCGCTGCTCCTCGACCTCGACCTCGAAGGCCTGCTCGAAGGCGAGCACACCGGGCGTGAAGCAGTCGGGGTCCTCGGCCCGTTCGGGGGCCATGAACCAGACTTCGAGGCGTTCGAAGGCCGCCACCTCGTCGATGGGCGTGGGCGACTTGCCGTCCACGTACTTGGCGTAGACGTACTCCTGCAGACGGCGGATCGACTCGTCCAAGGGGGGGAAGCGCTCCTTCGGCGCGCCGTGGTCCGGCGCAGGCGAACCGAGGAGCATAGGAGCCGTTCTGCGGCCCCACAAGCCAAGGTCAGGGGCTGCCTGGGTTTGCCTCCGGGCGCTCGCTCCCCCTCCAAGGTGGTTCGCGTCTTGTTCTGGGCACGAATGTGTGCGCTTGCGCCCGCCGAGGACACCGCGGTGGCGGGCCGCTCCCCGGGGTGGCGCGGGGAGGAGCCCAAGGCCCCCCGAGCGGCAGTGTTGATTCCAGCCGCTGGCGCGCGATTTACGTATCCAGGGGAGCCCCGCACGCGTCAGACAGATAGATGCAGGCTCGACCAGGCTCGAGCGACCCTCCCCCCTGCGGCCGGCGCGGGGGCCCGCGATGGGCGCGAGAGAGTGGCGCGGCGCTTGCGTAATGCCGATAGGCCCTCAGGGCCGGTTCCGCCCGGCCCAAGGGCCCTTGGAGGTCCACCCATGAAGGGCAAGATCTTCACCACCGACGAAGCCGACCGCATGCTGCCGCTCGTCTCCCGGATCGCCGACGACATCGTCCTGGCGTACTCCGAGGTCAACGAGGCGCTGCACGCCTACCAGGGCGAGGAGGCGCGCGCCAAGGCCGCGCCGCACGCTCAGGCGGGCACGCGCGAGCCGCTCCTCGAGCAGGGCACGCGCCTCGAGCAGGGCACGCTTCTCGAGAAGGCGAACCTGGCCGTGGAACGGGCACTGGACCGCTTCCAGAGGCTGATCGAGGAGATCGAGGCCCTGGGCGGCACGCTGCGCGACTACGAGCGCGGCTCGATCGACTTCTACGGCGAGGTGGACGGCGAGATCGTCTACCTCTGCTGGCAGCGGGGCGAGGACCACGTGGGCCACTTCCACAAGCTCGACGAGGGTTACAGCAAGCGCCGGCCCCTGGGCGTCTCCACCGCCGCCTGACCCGCCCTTGGACCGGGGGCAGGCCCTGCCGCCCCCCGGCCCCCCGAGCGTCTCCCCCCAGCCCCGCTCTATAATAGACTGTTCGGTCTAGTTGTATGTGGCTCGGGCCGTGGGGCCCCGACACTATCGCTGGCGCCGCCCAACGGGGCCTGACCCCACTGATGGGCCCGCGTCCGCGGGCCTATACTCCGCCGTTTCGGTCCTGAACCGTCCCCCTTGGCCGCCGGGGGGGATGGTGCGTCGGAGGTGGCCCCTGGACGAGCTGCTCAGCGAGACGAACCGTGCCTGGCGGGCGCGCGCCCGCGAGGTGGCCGAGCAGGTGGTCCGCCCCAAGGCGGCGCACTACGACCGCGTCCAGGAGTACCCCTGGGAGATCAAGGACGCGCTGTGCGCCTCCGGGCTCATGGGCGTGTGGATCCCCACCGAGTACGGCGGCGGCGGCGGCGGGGTGCTCGACCTCTGCCTCGTCGTCGAGGAGCTCTCCAAGGCCTGCGGCGGTGTCGGCGTGCTCTACGCGGTCAACGCGCTCGGCTCGTTCCCGTTGCTGCTGGCCGGCACCGACGAGCAGAAGCGCAAGTACCTGCCCGAGATCGCCGCCGGCCGACGGCTGTGCGCCTTCGGTCTCTCAGAGCGCGGCGCGGGCAGCGACGCAGGCGGCTTGGCCACC
>JANOFW010000120.1:0-6107 GCA_031413835.1 Planctomycetia bacterium | reverse complement strand
GCCCGCAGGCGGGCCTGCTGCTCGGCTCGCGCGAGTGCGTGGCCATGGCGCGCGCGCACCCGCTCTACCGCGCGCTGCGCGCCGACAAGCTGCGCCTGGTGGCGCTCGAGGCCACGCTCAGGCTCTTCCTCCATCCCGAGGCGCTGGCGGCCTCGCATCCCACGGTGGCCATGCTCAGCGCCACGCGCGCGGAGCTGCTGGCGCGCGCCACGGCCCTCGCGCAGCGCCTGGCGGGCCTGGCCGCGGTGAAGGCGGGCCGCGTCGTGATCAGCGTCGAGGACGCCGGCGACGCGGTGGGGGCGGGTTCGCTCCCCACCGTCGAGCTCCCCGGCGTGGCCGTGCGCCTCGCCTCCACCCAGCTCGAGGCGGGCGAGCTGGCCCGGCGCCTGCGCGCCGGCGCCGTGCCCGTCTTCACGACCGTGGCCGACGGCGCCGTGCACCTGCACGCGCGCACCCTCCTGCCCGGCGATGATGCCGACATCGCGCGCGCCCTCGAGTCGGCGCTCGTCCCCTCCTAGTCTGGTCCACGTCCCTGTCCCGGAGATCCCGTGTTCTCGAGAGACAAGAAGATCCGCCTGACCGAGTACGCCCAAGCAGGTGGCTGAGCGGCGAAGGTGGACAAGGCGCGCTTGAGCGCCTTGTTGGCCTCCGTGCGCGTGCCGCATGATCCTCGGGTGCTCGTCGGAACGTCCACAGCGGACGATGCGGGAGTGGTGCGCCTGTCGAAGGACCTGGCCCTGGTGCAGACGGTGGACTTCTTCCCGCCGATGGTGGACGACCCGCGCTGGTTCGGGCGCGTGGCCGCGGCCAACAGCATCAGCGACGTCTACGCCATGGGCGGCACGCCGGTCTCGGCCGTCTCGATCCTGGCCATCCCCGACGACCTGCCCGCGAGCATCGTGCCCGACATCCTCAACGGAGCGGTGGACGTCTGCGAGGAGGCGGGCTGCGCCTTCGTGGGTGGGCACACGGTCTCCGACCGCGAGATCAAGTTCGGGCTGTGCGTCACCGGCACGATCCACCCCGACAGGATCGCGACCAACGCGGGCGCGAAGCCCGGCGACCGGCTGGTGCTCACCAAGCCGCTGGGCAGCGGCTACCTCAACACGGCCATCAAGCGCGGCACGCTCCCCGACGAGCTGGCCGAGCGCGTCATGGTGCTCATGGCCACGCTCAACCGCGCGGCGGCCGAGGCCATGAACGAGGTGGGGGTGAACGCGGCCACCGACGTCACCGGCTTTGGGCTCCTGGGCCACGCCCTGGGGGTGGCGGACGCCTCGAAGGTAACGCTCAGGATCGTGGCCGCCGACTGTCCCTGGATCGAGGGGCTGGCCGAGCACATCACGCGCAAGAACACCTGCGGCGGCCTCACGCGCAACCTCGGCTACGCCGAGGGGCGCGTCGCCTTCCGCGGCGGCACCGAGGAGCAACGCGCCGTGCTGGCCGACCCGCAGACCAGCGGCGGCCTCTTGATCTCGGTGCCTGCGGCGCGCCTGTCCGCGTTGCTCGCCGCGCACGAGCGCCGCGGCGTCACCACGCGCGCGGTGATCGGCGAGGTGCTGGCGCGCGGCAGCGCCTCGATCGAGGTCGTGTGAGCGGGCGGGTGCACGGATGAGCCTGCAGCAGGACTGGTTCCGCGAGGCGCAGCAGGCGCTCGCGCGGCTCGAGCGCGAGGCCCAGGGCGAGATCGCTGCCGCCGCGGAGCTGACCGCCGAGCGCTTGGCCGCGGGCGGGCGTCTGCACCACTTCGACACGGGGCACACGGCCCGCGAGCCGGTCAAGCGCGCCGGGGGCCTGGTGGGCCTGCACAGCATCGAGGTGGACTACCGCCTCGACCATCCCCTGCCGCCGGGTCGTGAGCCCAAGGGCTTGAAGCAGTCCTACTACTACGACAGCGAGGAGCTGGGCCGCATGGTGGCGGAACGCAGCCACCTGGCCCGGGGCGACGTGCTCTGGCTGGTGTCGAACTCGGGGCGCGAGGCGTTCCCCCTGGCGCTGGCTCTGGGCGCCAAGGCCCAGGGCGTGAGCGTGGTGGCAGTCACCTGCGTGGCCTTCTCGCAGGCCGCCGAGGCCAAGCACCCCACGGGCCAGCGGCTCTTCGAGGTAGCCGACTGCGTGATCGACACGCGCGGGCCCATCGGCGACGCCGCCGTGCCGGTGGCGCGCTTGGGCACGCCCATCGCCCCGCTCTCGGGGCTGCTCAACGTGGCCGCCGTCTGGGCGCTGACCGCAGCCACGATCGACGCCCTGCTCGCGCGCGGCGTGGAACCCAGCATCTACCGCAGCGTGAACCTGCCCGACGGCTTCGCCTGGAACGACCGCGCCGAGGCCCGCTACCGCCAGCAGGGGATCTGAGCGAGGGCGGGACGGTCGATGCCGGTCCTCTTCATCCCCCATGCGTCCGGTGGCCGACCATGAGGCGTACGGCCGCGATGTCACGGGGCGGCACCCGAATCCCGTCGGCGATCGCAACGGACTTCGCGGGCGCCCACAAGGGGCGCCCCTGGTATGGCCGCCGCCGTCAAGTGTGCGGAAGGGGGGGGTGGGGTCTGCCTTGGGCGTCCTTTGAGGAGGTCCCGGAGGAGCGTGCCGCTGAGCGAGGGGGGACGTGTCAGTCTGGTATGCGCGGATTCGAACCGCAGTTGACGTGTACGTCGTTCGGTTCCCCACTCTACAAAAGCGCGGATGGGCCACTCCTGAAGGAGTGCCTCGCATAGGGGCGGCGGGGATCTGTCCCTCGAGTCGACGCGCTTCCTCCGGGTGCCTCGATCTTCTAACTCCTGCTCTGCAGGTCTTCAGGCCGTGCGCGCCACAAGGCGTACACAAACCCGAGCATTTCACGAGCCATGGCCGTGGCGGCCAGTTTGGGGCTGCGCGGACCCAGGCGCCTCCACGTGTCGTGGAGGCGTTGCTGGGCCCGCCAGGCGTGGGCCACCACGGCGGGATCCTGTCCTTGCAGGCGTCGGCGCAGCGGCTCCCCGATGCGCGGGGGATGGGTGTTGTTCCACGCCGCCTCGATCATCAACCGGCGCACCTCGCCGTTGCCAGATTTCGTGATCCGACCCCGGTTGACGTGCTCGCCCGAGCTGAACTCCGTAACGCCCATGCCGGCCCATCCCATCAGCTCACGCGGGCCAGCGAAGCGCTCGATGTCCACGATTTCCACCACGAGGCCCGAGGATGTCAGCAGATCCACGCCCCGCAGGCATTGCAGGCGCCCCATCGGCTTGCCCCACTGCTTGTGCTCGATCAGTGTTGCGATGCGCGCCTCGACACCTTGTGCGAGCTGCAGTTGCAAGTCGCGCTGTGCCGTGTAGCGCCCGATGAGAAAGCGATCGTCATCGGCCAGCGGAAGAGCCGCCAACCAGTGCATGAACTTCTGGCTCCAGTTCTTGCCCTCCTCCCGGTAGAAGTGGCCGCGCGCCTGGAGGAGTTTGAGGATCCGCTGCTGGACCCGGTGCGTGTCCTTCTGGAACGCGCGCCTCGCTCGCACGACGCTGCGCCAGCGCTCGTCCTCCGGCGTGGGCACGTAGACGTGCGTCAGGTGCCCGCTACGGTTGAACTCGGCCAGCTTGAGCGCGTCGCGCCGGTCGGTCTTGACCTGGTCGCCGGGCTTGCGCGGGATCAGGCTCGGCGCCACCACGTCGCATGCGTAGCCCCAGACCACGAGCTTGCGCTGGAGTACATAGCCGAAGCCTCCCGCCTCGTAGCAGGCCCTGACCCTCCCCTCCCGGCTCAAATTGCGCAGCACCCGCCTGAGGGCCTCGTCGCTGGGGCCCAGCCGCTCTTGGTGGATCGGGCGATCCTCGCCCTCCCGAAGCGCCGCGACCGATACCGACTCCTTGTGGACGTCCAAGCCCACCCCAATCTGGCTAGACTTGCTCATCGCTGGGTCTCCATGAGGTTTCGACCTCGATCGTCGATTGGGGTAGCCCCAGGGCGAGAGCCCTGGACAAACCCCCGCTACTCGGGAGACCCAGCGACTACCGCCCTACGGCGGCGGCCATCGTGTCTACGGCGGCGGGGCGGCGGCGGCGGCGAGGAACAGGGCCTTGAGCTCGGCGTAGTTGGCCGGCACGCTCAAGCTGTGGATCGTGAGGTTGTAGATCGCGAACACCCGGCCGAAGGGATCGAGGATCACGCAATCACGCTGCGTGACCGCCCAGTCGCCCCAGACGTCGGCGGCGGGCTGGTCCTGGAGCCAGGCCAGGGTGCGGCCCGCGCAGATCGCGGCGTTGCCCGACTCATGACCCACGGCGTTGACGCCGTGGCCCGCGATGCGGAAGGCCGGGTCGTCCGTCACCATCTCGGCGCACAGCTGGTCGAGGAGCCCGAACTGGGCCTGGCAGGTGCTTCAGGTGGCCCAGCCGAAGTACCAGGGCGTCACAAAGCTGGCCCACTGGCTGGGGGCGACGTTGGTGCCGAAGGTGGGGGAGGCCGTGTTCACGTCGGGCAGGCTGAACGCCGGGGGAATCTCGCCCAGCGTGAGCGGCGGGTCCGCCGGGGACGCGGGGGCGGCGCCACCGCCGCCACCGCCGCAGCCCGGCAGCGCGGACAGCGCGAGCAGGGCGAGCGAGGCCAGCACGGCCAGCCGGGGGGCCTGGAAGAGCATGCACCCATGTTAGCCCGTCTCCGCAACCGTGTGCAGCCGACGACGGGAGAGGCAGAATCCCGCCCATGCGCGTCCTGTCCTGGAACGTCAACGGCCTGCGCTCCTGCGCGGCGAAGGGCTTCGGCCCCTGGCTCCTGGGCTCTGGCGCCGACGTGGTGGGGGTGCAGGAGGTGCGTGCGCGCCCGGAGCAGCTGCCCCCCGAGGCCGCGCCACCCGCGGGCTGGAGCCTCGCAGTCAACCCGGGCGAGCGCGCGGGCTACAGCGGCGTGGCGCTCTACTCCAGGGTCGAGCCCGACGAGGTCGTCACCTGCCTGGGCGAGGAGCGCTTCGATGTCGAGGGCCGGCTGCAGATCGCGCGCTTCGGCAAGCTCGTGGTGGCCAACGTCTACTTCCCCAACGGCAACGGCACCGAGCGCGACAACAGCCGCATCCCCTTCAAGCTCGACTTCTACCGCGCGCTCTTCGAGGTCCTCGAGCGCCGACGCCGGGCCGGCCAGCGCGTGCTCGTGCTGGGCGACTTCAACACCGCGCACCGCGAGATCGACCTGGCCCGGCCCAAGGAGAACGTCACCACCAGCGGCTTCACGCCCATCGAGCGCGAGGCGCTCGACCGCTGGATCCGCGCGGGCTGGATCGACACGTTTCGCCGCTTCGAGCCCGGCCCCGGCCACTACTCCTGGTGGTCGCAGCGCTTCGGCGTGCGCGCGCGCAATGTGGGCTGGCGCATCGACTACGTGCTCGCCTCGCCCAACGTGGCGCCCTTCCTGCGCGCGGGCCTGCTCCACCCCCACGTCGAGGGCTCCGACCACTGCCCCGTCGGCGTCGATCTCGACCCGGCGATCCTCGCACCCTGAGCCGTAGGCCAGGGGCCGCTCACGCGGGCGGGGGCTGGCGGGCGATCATGGTCCACAGGGTGCGCGGCGAGACGATGCGAACGGGCGCTCGCTCGCCCAGCGCCAGCAGGTCTCCATCGCCGGACACCAGGACATCGGCCCGGCCCGCGAGCGCGTTGGCGAGCACCCAGGCGTCATCCGGGTCACGCAGCGGCCCGGGCGCCGGCGCCCTCGGAGCGGGTGTCACCTCGTGCGTGCGTAGGAAGGCGAGGACTTCGGCCACTTGTCCCGTAGGCAGCTTGAACTTCGCCACGAGAACACGGCGCAGCTCCCGCAGCACGACCTCGCCCACGACGAGCGTATGGCTCGCGAGGACGGCCCGCAGGACGTCGGCGCACAGGCCGCGCGTGCCGAACGCGCTCGCCAACACGTTGGTGTCGAGGAAGACCCTCAAGAGATGTCGCGGAACACGTCTTCGTCGGTCAAGTAGCCACGCGCCTCGGCGAAGGGCAGCACCCGACGTCGAAGCTGCTCGAACTCGAGCTGGGCAAGCGCACGCCCGCCGTTGGTGGACACCATGAATCGCCGTCCGGTTCCGGAGAAGGCCCGGACGTAGACCTCGGAACGGCCCGACTCTCCCGAGGAGTACGCCATCCACTGCC